>DATHXE010000521.1:0-2453 GCA_035459845.1 Tepidisphaeraceae bacterium
GATCTTCATCCCCTACCACTGGTCCGGCCCCAAGAGCGCCAACCGCCTGACCGTCGCGGCGCAGGACCCGATCAGCAAGATCCCCCAGTACAAGGTGTGCGGGTGCACCGTCCGCAAGGCGGCCGGCCCGCCGGACTACGCGTCTGAATTGGAACCGCAGCAGTGAACGCGGCGCGTGGCCCGCGCCGCACGCGCGAATGACGAGGTCCCGATGAGCGTGCCCGGCCAACTCGAGTTCTTCGTCGACCCGAACCGGTGCATCGGGTGCCACGCGTGCGTCCACGCGTGCAGCGAGTGCGACACGCACCGCGGGCACTCGATGATCCACCTGGAGTACGTCGACCGCGCCCACACCGTCCAGACCGTCCCGGTCGTGTGCATGCACTGCGAGCAGCCGACGTGCGCCGAGGTCTGCCCGGCCGACGCGATCAAGCGGACGGCCGACGGCGTCGTCCAGAGCGCGCGCAAACCCCGGTGCATCGCGTGCGGCAACTGCGTATTGGCTTGCCCGTTCGGGGTGCCCGAGCTGTTCGAGCGGCCCGAGATCATGATGAAGTGCGACATGTGCTACGACCGCACGTCGGTCGGGAAAAAGCCCATGTGCGCGACCGTCTGCCCCAGCCAGGCGCTATTCTTCGGCACCCGCGAGCAGATCCGCCAGATCCGCCCCGCGTCGGTCCCGACCAACCGGTTCCAGTTCGGGCACCAGACGATCACGACCCGGGTCAGCGTAATGGTCCCGCGCGCCGGCCAGGCGCCGCGGTACGTGGACGTGACCGCCGCCATGGACGACGTCCCCCGGGCCCGGGCCGTCTCGCTCAACGTCCTGCCCGCCGGGGCCGCCGCGCCGGCGCCGGCGTCCTACGACCCGTTTGCGGAAGTTGAGGTGTAACTTGCCCGACGCACAACACGCGCACGCCGACGACCCCCATGCCCACGTCGACCCGCACCTGAACGGCCCCGGCCGCGAAGGGCTGACCGGGACCGTGCCGGGCTCGCACTACGTGACCCTCCCGGTCCGCGACCAGATCACGATCCCGCCCGACGGGCGCCCGCACGACGCCCAGCCCCAGTGGCGGCAGGATTTCCCTATCGACTGGCCGCAGGACCAGTACGTCGCGCGGCGCGACTTCACCAAGTTCCTCGTCCTGACCAGCCTGGCGTTCGTCGTCGGGCAGGTGTCGATCGGCGTGCAGAACCTGTTCCGCCGCCGGCGGGGTGACCTGCCGATCCGCAAGATCGCCAACCTCGCCGACGTGCCGGTCGGGTCGTCGATCGTGTTCGACTACCCCGGCGAGCACGAGCCGTGCCTGCTGATCCGCCCGTCCGAGCACGTGCTGCTCTCCTACAGCCAGTCGTGCACCCACCTGGCGTGCGCGGTCGTCCCGCGGATCCCGGACAACTGCATCCACTGCCCGTGCCACAACGGGTACTTCGATCTGCACACCGGCCGCCCGACCGCCGGGCCGCCGCGCCGGCCGCTGCCGAAGATCCTGCTCGACGTGCGGCAGGGGGTCGTCTATGCGACCGGCATCGAGCGGAGCCCCACATGAGCCACACCGACCCACGCCCCGATGCCGAGCACGCGCACCCGCCCGCCGCGGGCCTCCACCGCCGCGCCACCGACCCGGCCGCGAACCCCGGCCCGGTCCCGTTCTCCGGGTACGCCGGGCGCGCCGGTCCGGGCGGCTCGTACCCCCGCCCCATGAGCCGCGACCAGCGGACCACCGTCGTCTACGGCATCCTCTGCTTCTGCCTCACGCTGGTCGTCCTCCAACTCTGGCTCCTGATCGCCACGACCAACGCGTACCTCGGCGGCGACACGTCGGTCATCTGGCCCGGGGCCGGCGCGAGCGCGGTCTGCCTGGCCCTGAACCTCGGCCTGCTCCGGTACCTGTATGCCATCGAGCGCCAATGACCCCGCCGCGCCGCCCCCACCCCCGCCGCCGGGGCCGCACCCGTTGCGCGACATGCATCCGGCGTACTTCGCCATGTCGATGGCGACCGGGATCGTCTCGGTCGCCTGCCACCTCGTCGGGTTCGCGCCGGTCGCCGCGGCGCTGTTCTGGCTCAACGGTCTGGTTTACGCGGCCCTCTGGGTGCTGACCCTTGCCCGGATCGCCCGTTACCCGGCCGCGTTCCGCGCCGACCTTCTCAGCCACGGGCGGGGTGTCGGGTTCTTCACCACGGTCGCCGCCACGTGCGTGCTCGGCACCCAGGCCCTAGTGATCGGGGGGTGGCCGGGCCCCACCTGCGGGCTCTGGGTCGCGGGCAGCGCGCTCTGGGCCGGCCTGACGTACGGGATCTTCGCCGCCCTGACGGTCAGCCGCAGCAAGCCGCCGCTCTCGGTCGGGCTCCACGGGGGGTGGCTCGTGTCGGTCGTCGCCGCCCAGTCGGTCGCGGTGCTCGGCGCACAACTCGCCGGCGGGGGTCATGCCCGAGCCGAACCGACC
>DATHXE010000522.1:0-6294 GCA_035459845.1 Tepidisphaeraceae bacterium
CTGAGCGCCCTGCGCGTCGCCGAGCTGTTCCAGGAGGCGGGGCTGCCGGACGGCGTGCTCAACGTCGTCCCCGGGTTCGGCGAGACGGCCGGCGCCGCGATCGCCGAGCACTACGACGTCGACAAGGTCGCGTTCACCGGCTCGACCGAGGTCGGCAAGCTGATCATGCAGGCCGCCGCCCGCACGAACCTCAAGCGCGTCACCTTGGAACTCGGCGGAAAGAGCCCCAACATCGTCTTCGCCGACGCCGACATGGACGCCGCTGTCGAGGGCTCGCACGCCGGCCTGTTCTTCAACCAGGGCCAGTGCTGCTGCGCCGGCTCGCGTTTGTTCGTCGAGCAGAAGGTGCACGACCAGTTCGTCGACGCGATGCTCAAGAAGGTGAAGAAGACCAAGGTCGGCGACCCGTTCGACCCCAAGACCACCCAGGGCCCGCAGGTCAGCCAGGAGCAGTTCGACCGCATCATGTCCTACATCGAGGCCGGGCGCGACCAGGGCGCCAAGCTCCTGACCGGCGGCGGGCGCGTCGGCAAGCAGGGCTACTTCATCGAGCCGACCGTCTTCACCGACGTCCAGGACGACATGAAGATCGCGATGGAAGAGATCTTCGGCCCGGTCATGAGCATCATCCCGTTCAAGGACGTCGACGAGGTCATCGAGCGCGGGAACCGCAGCATGTACGGTCTGGCCGCGGCCGTCTGGACGCGCGACGTCGCCAAGGCCCACCGGATGGCGGCCGAACTTCGCGCCGGGACGGTGTGGGTCAACTGCTACGACGTGTTCGACGCCGCCGCCCCGTTCGGCGGCTTCAAGATGTCCGGCATCGGTCGGGAGCTGGGCGAGTACGCGCTCCGCAACTACACGGAGATCAAGACCGTGACCGTCGCGATGTCCTGACGTGGGGCGGGCTCTGCCCACCGCTCGTACGACAACCGCTCTTCCCGATGAATCGAACCCACGGAATCCCCTCCGTGGGTTCTTTCTTGCTCGCCGCATAATTTTCTTGCGAACGTGCAACACCTACCCTGTAATGAACGATCACCCGCTCAAGATAAGCGATCACTAACTAGTTCGGCCGTCCCTACCCGAGGTGTGAGATGCGCCCTGCTCGCGCCGTCGCGCTCCTGATTCTGTTTCTGACCACCAGCGCCGGTGCCCTCGACCCCGCCGCGCGCCTGCCGATGGTCGAGGGCCTCGACGCGCTCGAGTCGGCCAGGTACGCCGACGCCACCGCCGCGTTCAGCCGCGCGATCGAGGCCGATTCGGAAGACGACGTCGTCTTCCTCGCCCGCGCCGTCTCGAAGGCGCTCGCCGAAGACCCGGTCGGCGCCGAGAAGGACCTGCTGCGCGCCCAGAAGCTCAACCCCCAGGACAAACACGTCCGCCTCTGGCTCGCATTCACCTACATGCAGCGCGGCGACTTCATGAAGTCGTCGATGACCTACCCCGCGGCCACGCGCGACCCGTACGAGAATCTCGTCTCCGACACCGGCCGGGCGTACGGCGTGCTCGCGGCCGCCCAGGCGCGCAACGCCCGCGACGCCCAGTCCGGCACCGACCCCGAGTGGATCCCCAAGACCGACAAGGAGCAGGCCGACCGCGTCGCGGCCCTGAAGAAGTTCCCCGAGGTCGCCGCCGCGTTCGCCGGGCGGGTCAAGGGCACGATCGGCGACCTCGGCCCGGTCCTGGCCGACCGCGCCCGCAAGCTGATGGAGGCGCGCGAGTGGGCCGCCGCCCTTTCGGCACTGGAGAAGGTGCAGCAGACGCGCCCGACCGACCTCGACGTGCTGCAGGACCGCGCCACCTGCAACCTGAACCTCGGCGCCCCCGCCGCCGCCCGCGAGCAGTACACGCGCGTGCTGACGGCGGACCCGACCCGCGCCGCAGCCTTTGCCGGCCGGGCTCGAGCCGCCCAAGTGCTTGAAGACACGCACCGTGCCGCGTCCGACTTCCAGCACGCGGCCCGACTGGATCCTGCCGGCGCCGATGCGTACGGGCAGGAAGCGTCTTGTCAGCGTGCGTTCGTTGCGATCGATCGCGACCAGGTCCCCACGAAGGTCCGCGAGTTGTACGAAGCCGCCCGCGGCAACGCGACCGAAGACGACCTGGTCGCCCGCGCCACCGCCATCATCCGCTCGGTCAACGCCTACCGCCTCCGCGCGGATGAGACGTATTTCGACCAGCGCCTCCGCCTCGAATTGGCCGCCAAAGACGGCTCGCCCGACGCGCTCGCGGATCTGGGCGAGTTCCTCTACCGCGAGGCCACCGCCCGCCACGCCGAGGCCGTCGAGCCCCGCGCGCCGATGCGCGCCTACCGCCCGCGCGACGAGGCCGCCGAACTGGCGTACGCCGAGCGCGCCTGCGACCGCGCGCTCGCCGCCAAGCCCGACCACGTCAAGGCCCTGACTTACAAGGCGCTGGTCCTCATGGCCCGCGGCCAGTGGGCCGACGCCGAGGCCCCGCTCAAGCGCGCCCTCGCGATCGACCCGACGTACGGCCCGCTCCTCGACGGCAGCGCCAAGCTCCTGTCCCACGCCGCCGCCGTCCGCGCCGGCAAGGCCGCCCGCCTCCGCCAGACGACCTCGTGGGAGGACACGCATTACTACTACTGGCGTCACCCGTCACAGGCCGAGCTCGACCAGGCCGACGCCCTCGACCGCCAGGCCCAGCAGCTCTGGGCGCTCGCCCGCGTCAGCCTCGAGGCCGCCGCCAAGATGCACACCGGCAAACCGCTTGGCTACTACTACGCCGGCATCATCGCCTCGCACGAGAACCGCGCCGCCGACGCCCAGGCCGCGTTCGAAGAATGTGTGAAGCTCGACCCGACGTTCCAATCCGCGTGGGACGAGCTGGCCGTCATCTACGCCGCCCGCGGCATGGGGCGCGAGGCCGCCGAGGCCAAGAGCCGGTCGGTCAATCTCGTCCACACGACCGCCGGCCACATGCTCCGCTACGCGTGGGGCAACATCCCCAGGACCAAGTTCAAGACCGCCCGCCAGGCGCTGGAGAGCGCGATCGCCTACGACCCGGCCGACCCGCGGAGCTGCGCCTACCTGGGCGTGATCGCCGCCGCCGACGAACAGCCCGAAGCGGCCCTCGGCTGGTTCCGCGCCGCCGCCGCGTTGGACGAGGCCCGCGCCGTCCTGAACGGCACCAGCCTCCGCTCAACGGCCCTCTCGCTCGTCCCAGCGCAGTCGGCCGGATTTACACTCTCGCTCAACAACCGCCTGGGCGCGGTCGCGGTCGGCCTCAATCGCCACGACGTCGCCGCCGAGGCGTACCGGCGCAACATCGCCCTCGAGCGCCGCATCCCGCGCGGCGAGTGGTTCACGCCGCTCGCCGTCAGCATGCTGCCCGACACCGACCCCGGCGAACTCGGCAACGTTCCCGAGGCCGACGCCGCCGTCTCGCTGCTCATGGAAGCCCGCACCGGCGCGGGCGAGTCGCTCGCCAAACAGGGCCGGCGCGACGAGGCGGCCCGGGAGTTCCGCGCGTCGCTGGCCATGCCCGACCTCCGCCACCCGACACAGGAGCCGATCTACCGCGTCGGCGAGCCCGCGCTCCGCGCCAAGATCGGAATCCTCAGGATGATGATGGCCGACAAGCAGTGGGTGGCCGCCGAGAAGGAGCTGCAGTCCGGCGCCGGCTGGCAGGGCCACCCGACCAAGGCGACGACCGAGGAGTACCGCAAGCTCGGCGAGGAGATCCAGCGCCAGGCCAACATCGCCCGCCAGGCCCAGTCCGACGAAGAGGCCGAGGCCTTTCGCCGGCGGTACACGCCACCCCCCACGCCCCCGCGCCGCCGCCCGGCGCGGTGAACGTATGCGCGCGCGACGTTTCGGGTGCCGTGCTCAGACCCGGCGCGAACCAGATTGGTTCGCGCGCAGGCACAATCGCCGGGGATGGGCATGCTGGAACTCGGTGGGCCGGCGACGTCGCCGTCATGGCGACGATTCGACCTGCGGTCGAACGTCGCGGGGCCGCGACGGCTACCAAACAATGACGGACGGAGTCCACCGACTCCGTCCGTCTCTCGTTCGTCGCAGCATCCCCTTACCCCCTCATCGCCGCTTCCGCCGCCCCAGCCCCATCAGCGCGAGCCCCACCACCCCGAGCGCCCCCGGCTCCGGCACCGCGTCCGGCATCGCCATATCCGTCGCCGGCCCGATCGCCCCGAACGGCTGGTACGTCGGCCCGGTCTTGCCCGCCTGCCCCTCGAAGATCTGGAAGTCGTTGAACGTGATCCGCCCGTCGTGGTCGAAGTCGCCCTGCGCGACCGACCCGTACTTCCCGTAGTTCGCGCGCAGGATCCCGTAGTCCGCCGAGTCCACCTTGCCGTCCCCGTCGGCGTCGCCCCGCAGCGGCGTCCCGCCCACGCGCCCCATGTACTGCTCCATCAGCTGGAAGTCCGCGAACGACACGCTCCCGTCGCCGTCCAGGTCGCCCTGCGAGTACCCGCCCGACTTCCCGTAGTTCCGTCGCAGGATCCGCGCGTCGAGCGGGTCGGTGACCCCGTCCGCGTTGAGGTCGCCCGGGGCCGGCGTCGGCACCAGCGACGCCACGAACGCCCCCTGCGTGTTGTCCGTGAAGATCGCCCGGAACGCCACGCGGTTCCCCGCCACCGCCTGGTTCTCGACGAACAGGTCCTTGATCAGCTTCCCGCCCAGCGTCACGCTCGAGTCGATCACCTTCTGCAGTTCGCCGTTCGACCACGCGTACACGCCCACGCTCTTGACCACCCCGTTCTCCTCGTGCCGCCCGACGAACACCACGCTCGAGCCGCCGATCGATGAGAACCCGAACTTCCCGTCGAACCGCCACCCGCCCCCGTCCGGGATCGGCGTCGACGAGTCCGCGATCGTCCGCACCGCCCCGTTGATCAGCCCGAAGATCCCGCTCCGCCCGGCCAGCGTCCCGTTGAAGCTCAGGTTGTCCCCGCTCCGGGCCACGTTCGACAGGGAGGTCGTGAACCGCGCGTCCGTCCCCGGGACCGTCGAGCTCAGGTTCATCACCATCGTCGTGGTCGTGCCGACCGACTTGTAGATGCCCCACTGGGCCATCGCCTGCCCGTCGAAGTACATCGACGCCCCGTCGGCGGTCAGCCGCCCGAGCGACGTGAACGTGCCCGTCCCCGACGGCACGCCCACCGTGCTGAGGTAGACCTCGGACGTCTGCCCGGTCGCGCCCGAATAGTTGTACACGCCCCAGTTCGCCCCGACCCGGGCCGTGAACCCCACCCCGCCCGCGTAAAGGCTCGGCGAGCCGAACCCGGAATACTTGCTGGTCGTCGTCGGCGGACGGATCGACGTCAGGTCGACGACCCGCGCCAGCGTGCCGGTCCGGTCGGTGTAGATCCCGTCCCGGTTGTTGTTGTCGTACCCGACGAACCCGACGCGCCCGTTGTACAGGTTGGGCAGGCCGAACGACAGGAAGTTGGTCGTTCCGCTCGGCACGGCGGTCGTGGTGTCGGCGACCTTGCTCAGCGCTCCGTTCTGATACCGGTACACGCCGATCGAGCCCGTTCCCTGGCCGATAAACGCGACGGTGCCCGTCTGGTCGATGACCGGCGTGTTGATCGCGCCGGTGAACTTGTTCGCCGAGCCCGGGATGACGGTGTTGCTGTCCGCGACCTTCCCGAAGAACGCCGCCGGGCGCGCCCGGCCGTACGAGTCGTTGAGCAGGGTCAGGTCGGTCGAGTCGACGAATCCATTGCCGTCGAAATCCCCCTTCGACCAGGTCCCCGCCGTATTCAGATTGGTCTGGACGATCGACAGGTCGAGCGCGTTGGCGATGCCGTCGCGGTTCGCGTCCCCCACGACCCCGATGGACGTGATGGCCCCCGTGACCTGCGGCGCGGCGTCAGCGCTCGCGCCCGCGACGGCCACTGCCGTCCCGGCCACGCAATTTGCAATCGCGCGCGGGCTCAAACGCTTGGATTTGGGCATTTACCTCTCACCGTCCGCGGCCCGGCACCCCCACCCAGGGGACGACGTCCCCGCACCCTCCATGGGCCGCCGATAAGGTATCGCCCCGTTTTCGTTTCGCAAGAAGTTTCTGTGACGAACCGTTCGCTGTTTAGAGATCGCTCACAAAGCCGGGAAAGCTTTGCCGGTCGTTCGCGGCCGGATATGATGTAACGGCAACTCCTGATGCGAAAGGCCGCTATGAACGTCCGCCTCAAACCCGAAGTGGAACGGTTCGTCGAAGAACAGGTGCGGGCGGGCCGCTTCGATTCCTCGGACGAATTGATCGAGGCCGCGGTGGCTCGCCTGATGGCCGACCCGGTCTCGGACG
>DATHXE010000523.1:0-5875 GCA_035459845.1 Tepidisphaeraceae bacterium
GGCCTCGTCGAGGATGAGGATCTGGGGGTCGGCCAGGATCGCGCGGGCGATGCTGATCCGCTGCTTCTGGCCACCCGAGAGCTTGAACCCCCGTTCGCCGATCATCGTGTCGAACTTTTCCGGCAACCCGTCGATGAACTCGAGCGCGTTGGCCCGGCGGGCGGCGTCCGCGACCTGTTCGTCGGTGACGCCGCGCCGGCCGTAGGAGATGTTCTCGCGCACCGTGCCGTCGAACAAAAACGTCTCCTGCTGCACGACCGCCAATAACGACCGGTAGCTGGCGAGCTGGATCTGCCGGAGGTCCACGCCGTTCAGGCGGATCGCGCCGCTCGTCGGGTCGTAGAAGCGGGCGACGAGGTCCGTTAGCGTCGTCTTGCCGGCACCGCTCGGGCCGACCAGCGCGACGACGCTCCCGCCCGGGACGGTGAGCGAGAAGTCCGCGAGGACGGGCGTGCCTTCGCGGTATTCGAACCCGACGCCCTCAAACTCGATCCGGTCGACGCGCGCGGGCGCGGCCTGCGCGCCCGGCGCATCGGGCTTGTCCCTCGGCAGTTCCAGCACTTCGAAGACGCGCTCCAGCGCCGCCATGCTCTTGTTCGTCTGCGACACGCTCGACACGATCGCCCAGACCGGCTGCATGAGCAGCGCCGCGAAAATCTGGAACGCGAACAGGTCGCCGATCTTGGCCTGGCCGTTGATCACGAGGAACCCGCCGTACCACACGATCAGCAGCACCGTGCCCGGGACGAGGAGGCCCCAGACCGTCTCCAGGCCCAGTTCCATGCGCGTCGCCCAGAGGAATTTGCGCAGCACCGTATGGCGGCCCAGCGCGTAGCCCTTGTCCTCGCGCGGCTCGCGGCGGAAGGCGCGGACGACGCGGATCCCGCCGAACGTCTCGTTCACCCGCGCGTCGACCTCGTTGCGGTCCTTGTGGGCCGACCGGTACACCGGCCGCACGCGCCGCAGCCAGAGGAACGAGATGATCGCCAGGGGCGGGAGCATGATCAGGCTGCCGACCGCCAGCTTCCAGCTGAGCACGAGCAAGACCGACAGCGTCAGCACCAGGCGCACGACCGCGACGGTCGGCGAGATCAGCGCCATCTGCACAAGCCCGTTGACCTGATCGACATCCGACGACAGGCGCGACACGATGCCGCCACTCTTAAAGTCGCTCAGCTTGCCCAGGCCCAGCCCGAGGAACTTGCGGAACAGCCGGCGGCGCAGGCGGATCGTCACGCGCGCGTCCAGCGTGGCCGTCCGGTACGAGCGGAGCGTGTCGAGCGCCTGCTTGACCAGCAGGACGGACAGGACGATGACGCCGAACTTCCACAGCGCCCCGACGCGGTCGGCGTGGGGGGCGGCGTTGTCGGCGAGCGGGCCGTCCATGATCTGCTTAATCGCCAGCGGCCAGACCATGTCCAGCGCCGTCGTGATCAGCGCGATCACGAGCACGGTCCCGAGTTTCCAGCGGTACGGCCAAAGCCACTTGCGGTACTCGCGGAGGTAGCGCTTGCGGGTCGCCTTGTCGGCGCGGGGGTGGTGGTCGGCGTCGTCGCGGGCGGACGTGCCTTCGGACGTCGCAGTCGCGTCGGGCGCCTTCTTACGATTCTTGAGAAACTCGCGCTCGCGCTGCTTCGAACTGGGCAATGACTTCATCCGCGAATCCAAGTTAGCTGCAGGTCAACGACCTGCTGATGCGTCCGATTTACCGTTGCGGTTGTGTCGGAACTGCTCTGATTCCGTGCGGCGCATCAGCAACGCGTTGCGTTGCAGTTGTCGACATCCACGACAATTCATTGAGCTTCCGTAGGAAACGCCCGCTACCGCGCGGCGTATTATAGCGCTGGAGACCGTCCGCATGCGTCGAACCCCCCTGCTGTTCGCACTGACGATCCTGCTGGCGCTGGCGCCGGCCGGCGCGCGAGCCGCGTCCAAGATCAAGCCCCCGGGGGATGGCAAACCCTTCACCGCCTACCTCGTGAAAGTCTCGGGCACGACGCTGATGGTCTCCATCTCGTCCGGAAACGCCGGTGCCGAAGTGCTGGTCCCGACCGACGATCAAACGGTGTTCACCCTCGAAGGGGAGCCGGCGAAGCTGGCCGACCTGAAACCGCCCATGGCGCTGCGGATCGTGCAGGAAGAAGGGCTGACCAAGACGGTCGACGCCAAGGCGGCCAAAGGGCGGAAGTAGCCGAATCGGCCGCGGGCCACTGCCCTTCGGGGGGCCGGCCGTTCGACAGACTGACGATCCGCTGGTGGCCCGGCCCGCGCGCCTCGACGGGGCGTGTGAATTCCGTGCAAACACGTTGTCTCTGGTTTTTCCTACACATTTTGATGTGGGCGGGATACAATCGCCGGCGTCCGTCGTGAAGGCCGCGGTTCTTCCCGTCGCGAACATCGTGTGAATTTGCCGCGGGGCCTGCCCACTCTGTTTCCTTATGTCCCCCACCCTTGTCGACATCGCCCGCGAGACCAAGACCTCGGTCAGCACCGTCTCGCGCGTCCTCTCGGGCGGGGCGATGGCCAACCGCATCTCCAAGGCGACGCGCGACCGGGTGAAAGAGGCGGCGACGCGCCTGGGGTACCGACCCAACCTGCTCGCCCGCTCGCTCCGCACGCGCAAGACGCACACGATCGGCCTGATCGTCTCGGACATCGCCAACCCGTTTTACGGGTACATCGGATCCCTGATCGAGCGCTCCCTCGCCAAGGCCGGGTACTCGCTCATGCTATGCAACTCGGCCGAGGACGCCAACCGCGAGGCCGACTACCTCCGCCTGGTCACCCAGCGGGGGATCGACGGGCTGATCCTCGTGCCGCTGCTCAAGCAGAAGAAGAATTTGCAGACGATGGTGCCGAGCGGGCTGCCGCTGGTGCTGCTCGACCGGCCGATCACGGGCGTTGACGCGTCGGTCGCGACGGACCAGGAGCAGGCGGCGACCGTCCTGTGCGACACGCTCGCCAAGGCGGGCGTGCGGAAGGTCGCCGTCATCGCCGGGCCGGAGTACGTGTCGACGCACCGCCGCCGCGCGGAGATCTTCGCCCAGCGGTTCGACCTCGTCGCCCCGGTCCACCACGGCCCCGCGCACAAGGAGACTGGGCGGGCGGCGTTCCGCGAGATGCTGCCGAGGCTGTCCGAGGCCCAGGCGATCTGCTGCACCAACAACTTCCTCGCCCAGGGCGTGATCGACTCGGTCGCGCAGATCGACCTCAAGTCCAAGCCGCCGATCGTCGCGGTGTTCGACGAGATCCCGATGATGGACCTGCTGCCGATCCCGATCGTCTGCTCGATCCAGGACGTGACGCAGTTGGCCGAGACGACCGTCGCGCAGCTGCTCACGCTGCTCGAAGACCCGGCCGCCAAGCTCGAGCCGGTGATGATCCCCGCCAAACCGCTCTCGAACCGCGCCTTCCAGGTGATCAGCTTCGCGCCCCAGCAAGTGGCGCAAGCGGCGACCGCGTAATCGAGCGGAATCGCGACGACGCGAAGCGACCCCGGCGGCCGTCGGGTTGGCTAACGATGCAATGGAGAACGCCCCGCGCCTTTCGGCGCGGGGCGTTTGGTTTTTCCGTCGATCGGTCGTGCGGTCGACTTACTTGCCGTCGAGCGCGCCCAGCCCGGCGCCGGCGGCCATCTGCGTCGCCACGTCGGTCATGGCCTCGGTGATGTCCTTGTACTTGCCGGCCTCGATGTTCTTCGTGACCGCGTCCATCGCCTTGACCATCGAGGGGGCCATCATCGCGACGGCGGCGGCCTCGGGGTCCTTCGACAGGGTCGAGAGGTCGACCTTCCACGACGACCCGTCCTTCTTCAGGGTCATCGGGTTCATGTCCTCGGTCTTGTTCTTCGTGATCATCCTGGCGGTCTCGCCGTCGAGCTTCTCCGTGGCCGCCTCCATGTCGGCGACCACGTCGACCGACGCCTCGGCCGGGAGCTTGCCGGCGTCGCCGAACTTCCTGGCGGCGGCCGTCTCCAGCCGCTTGGTCGCCGCGAGCATCTCGCTCAGCGTCTTGACCAGGGCGTACTCGGCGTCGGTGCCGGTCGACAGCGACTTCACGGTCGCCATGTCACCGGCGACGACGGCCTTGGTGAACGCCACGGCCGCCTTCTTCGGGGTCGACGCGTCCGGCGCCTCGGCCCGGGCGACGCCCGCGACCATCGCCACCGCCGCCACGCCCGCCGCCACGAACTTGTTGAAACCGAAACGCATGCGCGAACTCCCACACTGAATGTGATTCTTCCCGGCGGCGGCACCGGACGCCCCGGTGCTCGCCGCACGTGCTGTCTTTCGAACGGTTTACGGTGCGAGTTCAGTAAATACGGGAAACGGGATAGGCGCGCGGAGTTACCCGGACGTGCGCGTTCGGGTCGTGCGGCGTGCGAGGGTCGGTCGCGTCCGGTATATGCTGGGCACGATGTTCCGGCGGCTGCTCCCCCGATACGACTCGTTCACCCTGTTCGCGCGAGACGCGAGCGCGGGTGCGCCCCGCGCGGCGCCCGGGTTCGAGCTCAGGGACGTCGTGCCGGGGAGTGCGGACGCGTCGGCACTCGAAGCGTTCTGCGCCGGCCACGGGTTCGCGCCGCGCTGGGCGACCGACATGCTCGGTGAATCCCGGGCGGTGATCGCGATCGGCGCGACCGATGGCGCGATCGCCGCAATGGGCTGGTCGACGACCGCCCCGTTCTTCGTGGCCGAGATGAACCTGACGATCGAGCCCCCCCCGGGCGGGGCGTACCTGTTCGGCGACTTCGTCGCGCCGGCGTCCCGGGGAAAGGGCCTGCAGGCGGCGCTGGTCGCGTGGCGCGTCGCGCGGGCCAGTGGAGTAACGGTCACGCTCATCCACCCGTCGAACGTCGCGTCGGTCAAGAGCTACGGGCAGAGCGAGTTCCGCGCCGCCGCGCGACTGGAAACGCGCAAGTGGGGGCCGTTCTTCCGAACGCGACGCGCGGTGCCCGCGACGGGGGCGCGGGTGGGCGTGGCGCTGCGGGGGCGGGTGTTGCGGGTGATAGCGACGGCGGCGGGCTGACGCCGGGGCCCGTGCTATCGTACCTGCCCGCCCAGCCAGACCGCGGCGTTCTCCACCACCTTCAGCGGGAGCGCCTCCTTGAAGACCGGGTAGGTCTCGTGGCCCGGCCGGAAGTAGAAGACGCGCCCTTCGCCGACGGTCCAGAGCATGCCGGAGCGGAACCGCTCGCCCGCGTCCCACCGTTCCTCGAAGATCAGGAGGTCGGGGGCGGGGACGTGGAACGGCTCGTTGTACATCTCGGTCTTCGACACGTCCCACCGCTCGGGCAGGCCGGCCGCGATCGGGTGGTCCTTGGCCAGCGTGGTCATGCGCCCGGGCTTGCCGTCGTGCCGCCACTCCGGGAAGACGCAGACCGGCAGGTTCACGTCGAGCGTGGTCGCGCCGTCGGGGCCCTTGGTCGCCGTCCACGTGGGCGTGAGCGGCGTGGTTTGCTTGACGGCGACGTACTTGGGGTAGACGAGGTTTACCTTGGCGGCGGCGCGGTCGGCTTCGGGGAGCGAGGCGAGCGCCCGTTCGATGGTCTTCGCGTTCATCGCGCGCACGAACGGGCTGGCCCAGTGGGCCGAGTGGATCGCGATCAGGGCAAGCTTGTTGCGCTTGACGCGGTCGACGATCCGGTCGGCCGTCTCCCACGGGACTTCGCGGTGGCGCGCGTGGCCCCACCAGATGAGGACGTCGACCTTCTCCAGGGCCTCGGCGGTCAGGGCCGGGTCCTTGTCCACCTGCCCCTTGGGGGGCATGCCGACGGACGTCACCTCGAGGGCCGGATTTTTCGCCAGGTGGTCGGCGATCGTTTGGCCCAGGAACTTCTCGCCGTACGCCTGCTTCTGGGCCGGCTGCTGCTCGT
>DATHXE010000524.1:0-5610 GCA_035459845.1 Tepidisphaeraceae bacterium
GGGGTCGCCAAAGTCGAACGGGCCATGTCGTTCGATGTTAGATCCTTCGCTGCGCTCAGGATGACGGGGTGCGCCCGTTGGTCACTGCGGCGGTTCGATCCGGATGATCTCGTCCGACCCGCCGCGGATCGCTTCGAGGACGATCGCCTCGCGGGGCTTGTCCTTGCGGAGGGCCTGGTAGGCGGTCTTGAACTGGTCGACGTCGGTGACGGCGGTGCCGTTGATCTTGGTGACCAGGTCGTTCCGCTCAAGTTTGCCGGACTGGGCGGCGGACGAGGGCTTGATCAGCGCGATGACGACGCCCTTCTGGTCGGCCGAGAGCTTGCGGCGGTACGTGTCGTCGAACACGACCTCGCGGGCGGTGAAGCCGAGGTCCTCGGCGTAGAACCGCTTGGCCTGCGACTCCTGCTTCGGGCGGGCGGCGAGCGTGACCTTCACGTCCTTCTGCGGCTTGTTCGGGTCGGACTCGGGGATGACCGTCAGCGTCACCTCCGTGCCGGCCTTGAGCTGCTTCATCCGCTTCATGAGGATCATCGCGGCCTCGTCGGGCTCGTCGCCGCGCTCCAGCGGCTTGCCGTCGAGCTTGACGATCACGTCCTTGGACTTGAGCCCGGCCTTGTCGGCGGGCGTGCCGGCGATCACGTCGCCCACGTTCACGGCGGCCTGGTTTTCCAGGCCCAGCCACTCGGCGACCTCCTTTTTCACGCCGGTCATTTGCGCCACGCCCAGCCACGCCACCGCCAGCGGCTTGTCGGCGGTCGGCGGGTCGGACAGGCTGATCGCGAATTCCTTGGTCGGGATGAACGTGCGCGGCGGGCTGTAGACGCCCGAGAGCTGGTTGTCCGGGTTCGGGTCGTTCAGGATCCAGCGCTGGCCCTGCTGATACCCGACCCACCCGACGGCCTGGCCCTTGGCGTTGAACACGGGCGACCCGACGGCGGCCAGGCCCTCGTTGGTCACCAGCACGTGCCTGGTCTCCCCGCGGAGGTTCGCCGAGACCATCGCCTTGACCGCGTACGACTGGTAAGACGCGGTCTTGGGGAGCGCGCCGACCGACACGACCGTGTCGCCGACCGCGACCGGCACGTCCTCGAACTTCACCGGCTTCCAGGTCGTCGCCGCGGGCGACTTCTTATCGTCCTTGGCGTCCTTCTCCTTGGCGGCCGACTGCGGCTTGGCCTTGATGAACGCGAGGTTCGTCCGCTCGTCGCGGCCGAGGAACGTCGCGTCGATCTCCTTCTGCTCGTCGCCCGGCAGGAGGATCTTGAAGTCCTTCATCTGCTCGTCGGGCATCTGCACCGGCGTGACCGCGATCGAGCACATGACCAGCCCGTCGCTCGACACGACCAGCCCGGCGGCGACGAGCTCGCGCTTGCCGACCTCGGACTCCCAGGTGTACTGGACCGCGACGAGCGACGGCGTGGTGTCCTTGTGGATCTTCTCGACGACCGCGGGCTCGATGGCGAGCGCGGGGAGGGCGGTCAGCAGGAGGGCGGATGTGAGGGTTCGGAGCATAGAGGGTTCAGGGGTCGGGGTTGAGGGTTCAGGAGTTTTCGAGTAGCGCCGTCATCCTGAGGTACTCCGAAGGATCTTGCTTCGAAGCGCGAAGCCTGTCCGACGTTGGCGACGAGCGTCGCCGCCAAAGTCGGGCGGCCCCTTTCGTTCATGGCCAGATCCTTCGGAGTACCTCAGGATGACGGTCCGCGCAGCTCTAATAACTGACTTTCAGCAGCGCCGTCTGCTTCCCGCGGTTCCGCGAGACTTCGATCAGCACCTTGGCGTCCTTGTTCTTTGTGGATGCGTCATACAGCTTGACGAACTCGTCGAGGTCCTTAACCGGCTTGAGGTTGACCGAGCGGATGACGTCGCCGACCTGGAGCTCGGCCTTGGCGGCGGGGTAGCCGGGGGAGAGGGTCGTGATCCAGACGCCCGAGTCGTCGTCGAGCTGGGCCTGGTTGGCGTACTGGCGGGTCACGTCGCGCACCGACAGGCCCCACGTCTTGGCCTCCTGCTCCTGGCCGAGCCGGCTTTCCAGCTTGGCGGTCTGGGCCTTGAGCTTGATCGTCTCCTTGCCCCGGCGGACCGTCAGCTCGACGTCCTCGCCGACCGGCAGGTCCGCGATCAGCTTGCGGACCGCCGCCAGCTCTTCGGGGAAGCGCGCGTTGACGGCCTTGCCGTTCAATTCGAGCAGGATGTCGGACGTCTTCACGCCCGCCTTCTGGGCCGGGCTGCGGCGCTCGACGGAGTTGATCAGCACGCCCTTGTTGATGTCGATGTTGTAGAAGGCCTCGAGGTCCTGCAGCGGCTTGAGGTCGACGCCCAGGTCCGACCGCGTGACCTTGCCCTTGCTCGATTCACTGGCCGACTTGAGGATCGCCGCGACGACCTCCTTGGCCGTGTCGACGGGGACGGCGAAGTTCAGGTTCTGCCCGCCGCCGCGCGTGTTGATGCCGACGACGTAGCCGTTGAGGTCGACCAGCGGGCCGCCCGAGTTGCCCGGGTTGATCGGCGTGTCCATCTGGATCCAGTTGGAGAAGTCGCCGGTCTCGTAGCCGTTGATGTCGAGCTGGCTGGGGTAGAACGTCTGGTCGGGGTTGGAGACGACGCCGAGCGTGAGCGTGCGGGCGAACCCGTGCGGCGTGCCGATGGCCATCACGTCCTGCCCGGGGATCAGGTTCGCGCTGCCGCCGAGCTCCGCGAACTTGAACGTCACCCCGCGCTTCTTCACCTCGTCCATGTCGAGCTGGACGATCGCCAGGTCGGTCCAGTGGTCGTCGCCGATCAGCTTGGCGCGGATGCGCTCCTTGTTGGCGAGGGTGACGAAGATCTCGGCGGCGCGGCCGGCGACGTGGTAGTTGGTCAGGATCCGCCCCTCGGCGTCGATGATCACGCCCGACCCGATCCCGCGCGTCAGGTCGCGCTTGCCCTCGCGGAACTGCTCGGCGGCGACGTCGAGGCGGACGACGGCGGGGAAGATCTTGGCCGTCACGCGGACGACCGCGTCGGGCGTGGCGGACGGGTAGGGCTGGCCGCCGTCGCGCGCCGCGGGGGTCGTGCCGCCGGTGACCGCGGGGGTCTTGGCCTTGTCCTTCGGCGGGGTCGAGGTGTTCGTCGCGGCGGTCGGCTCGACGACCGGCGGCGCCGCCCCGTCCGCCAGCGCGATCGCGGGGCAAACGGCCAACACGGCGGCGAGCAATCGGCGGGCGGTCAAAGTCTTGCGCATCGAGCGGGGTCTCCGGTTCGCAACAGCAACTCCCCTTCGTCCCTCATCATCACGCTCGGAGCTTAGGAACGTTGCGGGAGAATGGTCGCCCGGGGTGCGGAATTTGGCAAGCGGGGGCGTGGGTGGGGATACGGACGAGAGTCGCGCGCATGTCGGGTGCCATGATCGATCTGAGCATGGCACCCGGCGGGTCGGCGGATCAGGCGTGGGCCGCCCGCGCGTACCGCGCCGCGCCGCACGCCGCGTGGTAGTCGGACGTCGCGCACGTCAGCCGCCAGTTCTCGCGGGCGACGCTCGTCAGCCGGTCGCCGACGGCCGACCGGATCTGCTCGGCGATCGGGGCCAGGCGGAGGCCGATGCCGCCGGCAAGGCAGACGTGGTGGGGGCGGTAGAGGGCGTGGCCGATGCGGATCGCGCGGACGAGGGCGCGGATCGGCTCGTCGTTCATCGTCAGGCGCTCGGCGACGTCGGGCGTCCCGTAGCGGGCGAAGAGGGCTGAGGCGCCGACGTAGGCTTCGAGGGAGCCGCGGCCCCCGTCGGGGCCGAGGGGCGCGTCGGGGGAGAGGGAGACGTCGAGTTGGCCGAAGTGGCCGGGGGATTCGCCACTGACGTGCAGGAAGGCCGGCGCTCGCCCGAAGTCGTCGATGACGGACGCGCCGACGCCCGCGCCGAGCGACAGGCACAGCATTCGCCCGCGGAGTTGGTCGACGGCGTACACGTCGTAGGCGACGGCGTTCGCGTCCGACAGGATCGCCAGGCCCGGCGCCGCCCGCACGTCCAGCGCCTCGGCCACCAGTGCGTCCAGCGGATTGCCGACGAGGCCCGGCATGTTCACCGAAAGCGTGATCGTCTTGCTCGGCCGGTCGAGCAGGCCGGGGCAGCAGACGCCGACGGCGTCGAGCTTCTTCGCCGAATGGCCGTCGAGCACGAGCCGCGCGGCCTCGGCGACGGCGGCGACGATCGCCTTGCGGTCCGGGCGGTCGTAGCGGGCGCTGCGGGCGGTGGTGAACACGTCGGGGTCGCGGAGGACCGCCGCCTTGACGGAGGTCCCGCCGATGTCGATTCCGAGGGTTGGCATGGCGTGAGGATAACGCGCCGCCCCGGCAGTGCGAGACGCGCGTGGGGCACGACGTGGCATGGGTACCGCCCGTAGGGCGATACCCGTGTTCGGCGCCGAACGGCGCGAATCGCGCTCCCCTTCGCGCGGTGCTTCGCTTGCCCTGCGGGTCGCGGCTAAACGGGCTCCCGGCGACACCCAATCGCTTTCGCAGAACACACTTTGCGTTTCGCAGATTCGCTCGCAAGGATGAGTCTGAAGGAATCGCTACAACTTCGGTAATGACTCACTGGTAAAGGCTTATGACGGTTGTGTCGGCCCACCCCTTCCTGTCCCATCTCGCCCGTTCGTTCACGCCCCTCACAACAAAACACTGGCGTCCCGCTATCCTTGGGCGATACAAGAGCAGCGCTCGCGGCGCGAAAGCGCCTCAGGACGCGCCGCCCAAGCCCGGCGGCTAAAAGGGGCATCGTAGCAGATCGAACCGAGCGAACGGAGCCAACCCGACCATGTCCAACGTCAGCACCACGCAATCGCTTTCGGAGGGGACCAACCCCCCCGCCTACGGCGTCGAGAAGATCCCCGTCACCGTCTACAAGACCTCCACCGAGGCCGCCGCCGCCGTCGCCCGCGACATCGCCGACCTCATCCGCGCCCGCGCCTCCGCCGGCGCCACCGCCGTCCTCGGCCTGGCCACCGGTTCCACCCCCACCGGCCTGTACGACGAGCTGATCCGCCTCCACAAGGACGAGAAGCTCTCCTTCAAGAACGTCATCACGTTCAACCTGGACGAGTACTGGCCCATGAACCCCGACGAGCTCCAGAGCTACGTCCGCTTCATGCGCGAGCACCTCTTCGACCACATCGACATCGACCCGAAGAACGTCCACATCCCGGACGGGACCATCCCCCGCGAGCAGATCGCCGCGTTCTGCGCCAACTACGAAAAGCAGATCCGCGACGCCGGCGGCCTTGATTACCAGATCCTCGGCATCGGCCGCACCGGTCACGTCGGGTTCAACGAGCCCGGCTCTCCGCGCGACTCCAAGACCCGCCTGATCACCCTCGACCTCGTCACCCGCCTCGACGCCGCGTCCGACTTCTTCGGCGAGTGGAACGTCCCCCGCAAGGCGATCACGATGGGCGTCGAGACGATCCTGTCGGCCCGCAAGGTGGTGCTGATGGCGTGGGGTGAGGGCAAGGCCAAGGTCATCCGCCGCGCCGTCGAGGGCGAGATCACCAACCAGGTCGCCGCGTCGTACCTGCAGCAGCACCCCAACGCGCGGATCGTCCTCGACAGCGCCTCCGCCGCCGAGCTCACGCGGTTCAA
>DATHXE010000525.1:0-4543 GCA_035459845.1 Tepidisphaeraceae bacterium
CCCGTCCGCCCGGGCCATCATCTCGCCGCCGTAGTCGAGCCGCTTGTGCCGCACCCAGTAGTCGATCGTCACGTACCCCACGCCGCCGAGCGCCGCGCGGGCGCCCGCGCGGTCGACGTACCCCGCCGGCGGGAACGGCCGCGCGTCCCACGCGGCCCGCAGCGCCCGCAGGTCCGCCGCCCGCCAGAGCGTCGCCGGCGACCCGTTCGACCGGCCCGGCACCCCCGCCGGCACGCGGCCCTCGCGCATCCATTCCGCCAGCGTCTGCTTCGACGTCCGCAGGATCGCCAGCGCCTGCTCGGTCGTCACCCACGTCCCGTCCCCGGTCTCGGGCGCCCGCGCGTCCAGCGCGGCCTGCTCCGGCCACATCTGGGTCGGCTGTCCCCCGTTTCCCCTCACCCACGTGCCCGCCGGCACGCGCCCGGACTTCGACCAGATGTCCCACGTCTTGGGCCAGACGCCCGCGATTGCCGCCGCCTCGTCGATCGTCAGCCATTTGCCCGGCCCCAACTCGTCCGTTCCGATGAACAGTTTGCCCGCCGCCCGCAGTTTCTCCCGCACGCGCTTGACGTCACCGACCGCGTATAACTTCCGCCGGCCCAGACTCCCTGGACCCGCCATGGCGATGGATTCGATTTCGATCGTCCCGTCAGACCGCCACCCTCTCCACGTCCCCGGGGCGACCCCCAGCATCCTCGCCGCCCGATCCCCGTCGACGAACCCGACCGGCACGACCGCCCGGCTCGCCGCCTCGCGCTCGGCCGCTATGCGTTCGACCAACTCCACCGGGTACAGGTTGCACCGCCCGCCGCCGGGCATCCGCACCGTCCGCGCCGCCGCCTTGAGCGTCTGGCGGTACTTCCATGGCGTTACAAGCGTCTCGATCCCGATCCCGAGCCGCTCCGCCGTCTGCCGGTTCGTCAACCACCCTACGGGCGGCCACGCGCCGCCGCCCCCGCCCTCGCCGCCGCCGTCCCGTGCGTCCACCGGTCCCATGTGGGCACTATCGGCTAACGACCTGCAACAATTGCAGTGTCCGCCCGCCGGTGCACACTGGCCGTTCGGGAATGGCCCCCCGAACAGATCGCCCGTCCCGACTCGCCAACGCCGCCGCCGCGCGTCGTGCGCCGGCCGGCCGGGCCCTTGAACCGCTTCTCCAGCCGCTTCTTTTGGGCCGGGTGTAGACGTGCTCGCTTCTTCTGGGCGCGGGTGCGCCACGCCCTGCTCCTGCTTTCCATTGCAGCCGTCGCGCCCTTGGCTTGCACATCGCGGCTACCTCGGGGCGACCCGTCTCAGCTCCCTCCTAATTTCGCTCCGGGCGCGGCGCCCGAGCGGGAAGGCGCGTGCACCGTAAACGGCCACGTGCAACTGCGCCGGATTCGGGGCGCCGGGCGGGGCGGGTTCCGCGTTGGCCCCCCGTCGCGCCGACGGTATCTTCCCCGGGATGATCACACGCCGCACCTTCCTGAAGTCGTCCGCCGTCACGGCGGGCGCCGCCGCCGCCGCCACATTGCCTGCGGGCGCGCTCACGCCCAAGCGGGAGAAGGCGGTCCTGCTGCACTCCGGCTGGGCAACCAAGAACATCGGCGACATCGGGCACACCCCCGGCACCCTGCGGTTCCTCTACCAGCACCTCCCGGGCACGAAGGTCATCCTGTGGGCCGCCAACACGAATAAGGCGGTCGACGAGATGCTCCTGAAGCGGTTCCCGACGCTGGAGATCGTCAAGGGGTCGCTGACGGAGAAGGACGGGGCCGTCCAGGCTGCGATCGCGCGCTCGGACTTCTTCCTCCGCGGGCCGGGCATGGGGCAGAACACCGACTTCATGGGCTACTGCAACAAGATCGGCAAGCCCTGGGGCCTGCAGGCGCAGAGCTACTTCCCCGACATGATCGCCGGCGAGAAGGGCGCCGAGCGCGTCGCGCTGCTCAACTCGGCCGCGTTCATCTACTGCCGGGATTCGAAGACGCTCAAGATGCTTCGGGACGGCGGCGTCAAGCCGCCCGTGCTCGAGTGGGCTCCCGACGGGTGCTTCGGCGTCGACGTCCGCGACGAGGAGCGGGCGCTGGCCCGCCTGAAGAAGCACGGGCTGGAAGACCGGAAGTTCATCACGCTCCAGCTCCGCACCCACACGCCCACGAGCCCGGGCGCCGACGACAAGCGGCCGCAGAAACTCAACCCGCTGAACCCGACGCCGGAGAACATCGCCGACGACACCCGGCGGGCGAAGGTCTACCAGGACGTGATCGCGCGGTGGGTGAAGGAGACGGGCGGCAAGGTCGTGATCGCGCCCGAGGTGTTCAAGGAGATGGAGTACAACAAGAAGTTCATCTACGACCCACTCCCGGACGACCTCAAGAAGTGCGTCGTGAACTTCGAGTCGTTCTGGAACGTCGACGAGGCGTGCTCGTTCTACGCCCGGGCCCACACGGTCATCTGCCACGAGCCGCACACCCCGATCATGGCGCTGGCGGTCGGCACGCCGATGATGCACACGTTCAGCGAGTTCCACTCGCCCAAGTGCTGGATGTTCAAGGACATTGGCCTGGAGGAGTGGGCCCCGGAGTTCGACAAGACGCCGGCGGAAAAGATGTTCGAGATCCTGATGGGCATCCACGCCGACTACCCGGCCGCCCAGGCGAAGGTCAAGAAGGCGATGGCGTACGTCGAGGAGCGCGCCGCGTCGCAGATGGGCGTGCTCAAGCGCGTCATCGGGGCGTGACGATCGGCCGCCGAAACGCGCGGCCGACCTTCTGCACGCGGCCGGCAGCCCAAAGTTGCCGGGGGGCGAGAATCGCACCGAGCACTGGTAAGTCTCGCGAGCTGCAGCGGTCACTCGGCCGCTACGCTTCGGCTGCCATGGGGGTAGCCGGCAACGCGCGGCGGCTGCCGGGAGTGTTTCGGCCGGTCGCCTCTCGTTGGACACCAGGGAAGACGTCAACCCGATGGTCCCGGCGGTCGTCGACCAGATGGACGGCGTCGCCGGGCTGGTCGGTCCCGTCGACGACGACGCGGGTCGCTTCGCCGCGGTCCGCGTGGTTGTGGACGACGATGTGGTAGACGGTCTCCCGGTACCGGTAATGCACGGTGTACGACGGCCACGCCGCGGGCAGGCACGGCTCGAACCGGAGGCGGTCGACGGACAGGCGGAGGCCGAGGATCGACTCGGTGATCAGGCGGTACATCCACCCGGCCGACCCGGTGTACCAGGTCCACCCGCCGCGGCCGGTGTGCGGGGCGACGCCGTACACGTCGGCGGCGACGACGTACGGCTCGGCGCGGTAGAGGGCGGCGGCCGCGGGGGTGGCGGCATGGCCGATCGGGTTGATCAGCGAGTACATCTCCCACGCGTGTTCGCGCTCGCCCAGGGCGGCGAAGGCCATGGCGGTCCAGATCGCGGCGTGCGTGTACTGGCCGCCATTCTCGCGGACGCCGGGCACGTACCCCTTGATGTACCCGGGGTTGAGGTCTGACTTGTCGAACGGCGGGTCGAACAGGCGGATCAACTTTCCGCCGCGGTCGACGAGGCGCGCGTTGACGTTCGCCATCGCGAGGCGCGCGCGCTCCGGGTCGCCCGCGCCCGACAGGACGGCCCAGCTCTGCGGGAGCGAGTCGATCTGGCACTCGGCGCTGGACGTCGAGCCGAGCGGGCGGCCGTCGTCGAAGTAGGCCCGGCGGTACCACTCGCCGTCCCACGCCTCGTCTTCGACGCGCCCGCGGAGGTCGTCGGCGGCGGCGGCGAACCGGTCGGCGGTCTCGCCGTCGTTGCGCGTGCGGGCGAGCGCGGCGAACGTCGTCAGGACGTCGTACAGGAAGAACGCGAGCCAGACGCTCTCACCCTTGCCGTGTTCGCCGACGCGGTTCATGCCGTCGTTCCAGTCGCCGCACCCGATCAGCGGGAGGCCGTGGGCGCCGAACCGCAGGCCGTTGTCGATCGCGCGCCTGCAGTGCTCGTACAGCGTGCCCACGTCGTCGGACACGCCCGGGAGGTCGTAGTAGGCCTCTTCTTCGGGGCGAACGGGGCGGCCGGTGAGGAACGGGACGCGCTCGTCGAGCACGCCGGTGTCGCCGGTCGCGGCGACGTACCGGCAGGCGACGGCGGGGAGCCAGAGGAAGTCGTCGGAGAAGTGGGTGCGGACGCCGCGCCCGACCGGGGGGTGCCACCAGTGCTGGACGTCGCCCTCGCGGAACTGGCGGGCTGCCGCGCGGAGCAGGTGCTCGCGAAGCAGTCCGGGCGCCGCGTGGACGAGCGCGGCCGCGTCCTGCAACTGGTCGCGGAAGCCGTACGCCCCGCCCGACTGGTAGAACCCGGTTCGGGCCCACATGCGACAGGCGACGGTCTGGTAGACGAGCCACCCGTTGGCCAGGAAATTGGTCGCCGGGTCGGGCGTCTCGACGTGGACGGCCCCGAGCAGGCGGCCCCAGTGGCCCCACACCTGCTCGAGCGCGCGCTGGGCCCCGGACGGGTCGCGGAACCGCTGGGCGAGGTGGCGGGCCTGGTGTTCGTCGTCGGCGGCGCCGATCACGAACACGACGTCACGCA
>DATHXE010000526.1:0-8537 GCA_035459845.1 Tepidisphaeraceae bacterium
CGAGGCTGGATCCTTCGCTCCGCTCAGGATGACGGCACCGCACCCGAGACGATGTTCGTCGACGACCAAGCTCTGAGATTTTCCATGTTCAAATTCCCCCGCCACCTCCTCGCCCTCGCGATCGCCCTCACGCCTTTGACCGCGTTCGCCGTCGACGCGCCCAAGGCCCCCGAGCCGGAGCGCGTCGTCACGCCGCTCAACGTCCCCGAGCGCAAGCCCGACCCGACGCCCGCGAAACCTGCGGAAGCCAAGCCCGGGGAAACTAAACCGGCTCTCCCCACGCCCGCTAAAGCTGGCGAGCCGACCCCCCCTAAGAAGGACGGGCCCAAGAAGGAAGAGCCCAAGGACAAGAACGCCTCCAAGCCCACCTTCACCTCCAAGGAGGACGAGTTCTACAAGGTCGTGACGATCCCCCTTCCGCACAACGCCGTCCTGGAGGTCGGCGGGCTCGCGTGGCTCGACAAGGCGCAAACGCAGCTCCTGGTCGCGACGCGCCGCGGAGAGATCTGGCGGCTCGACAACGTTTACCACCCGAGCCCGATCCTCGCCGACCCCAAGGGCGTCCAGTTCAAGCAGATGGTCTTCGGCCTGCACGAGCCGCTCGGCCTGCACGTCGATTTCGATTCCGACGCGAAGTCGCCATGGGTCTACACCGTGCAGCGGGGCGAGGTTTCGCGGTTGCACGACGACGACGGTGACGGCCGGTTCGACCAGGTGCAGACGTTTTGCAACGAGTGGGAGATCTCCGGCGGTTACCACGAGTTCGCGTTCGGCCCCGTGCCGGACAAGGACGGCAACTTCGTCGTCACCCTCAACCGCCCGTTCGGCTACGGCCAGGAGGGCAAGGGCCTCTGGCGCGGGTGGGCCGTCAAGGTCGACAAGGCCACCGGCAAGATGACCCCGATCTGCACCGGCCTGCGCTCGCCCGCGGGCGTGGGCGCGCTCAACGACGGCGAGGTCTTCTACACCGACAACCAGGGCGACTGGGTGCCCGCGTGCAAGCTCGCCCACATCAAGCCGCTCGCGTTCCACGGGCAGGAGACGGGTCACGAGTCGATGGGCGACCCGCGCAGCCCGTTCAAGACCAAGCCGGCGATCCTGAAGGAGAACAACCTCCTCTGGCCCGACGCGGTCCAGAAGATTCCCGAGCTCACCCCGCCGGCCGTCTGGTTCCCCTACCCGCGGCTGGGGAAGAGCCACGGCGAGCCGCGCATGGACCCGACGGCCGGAAAGTTCGGCCCGTTCGCCGGCCAGACGTTCGTCGCCGACCAGGGCACGTCGCAGGTCGTCCGCTGCTTCCTCGAGAAGGTCGACGGCGAGTACCAGGGCGCATGCTTCCCGTTCCGCTCCGGGCTTCAGTCCGGCGCGATGCGCGTCCTGTTCGGCAACGACGGCTCGCTGTTCGTCGGCCAGACCGCCCGCGGCTGGGGCGCGCCCGGCGGCAAGCCCTACGGCCTCCAGCGCATCGCCTGGACCGGCAAGACCCCGTTCGAGATCCTCGAGATGCGCGCCAAGCCCGACGGGTTCGAGCTCACCTTCACCGCCGAGGTCGACCCCAAGACCGCCGGCGACCCGGCCAGCTACTCGTCGCGCCGCTGGACGTACAAGCACCACCAGAATTACGGCTGCCCGCCGACCGACGTGGCGGAGATCAAGGTCACGGCCGCCACCGTCGCCGCCGACAACAGGTCCGTCCGCCTCGTGATCGACGGCCTCCGCCCGATCTACGTCCACGAGCTCCGCGCCGACGGCGTGAAGAACAAGGACGGCAAACCCCTCCTCCACCCCGAGGGCTACTACACGCTCAACCGGATCCCGAAGTGAGTTGAGAGACTCGCCGAGAACGACGCCAATTCGCGGCACAGCGCGGCCGGCGGGGATGGCCATGCCGACCCCCGATGGATGTTCCGCATGCCCATCCCCGGCGATCACGCACTTCCGCGCACCACGTCCGTTGTCGCCGGGTCTGAGCATGGCACCCGACGCGTCAATCCGTACCATGCTTCGCCGATGACTCGTTTGTCCCTCCGCGTCCTCCTCCTCTCCACGCTTCTCCTGATCCCCGCCTGCCGCGCCCCCGACGACATCTGGACCCGCACCGAGCTCTATTTCGGCCTGAAACAGCCCGGCGGCGCGCTCGTCACCGAATCCGACTGGAAGCGGTTCCTCGACGAGTCCGTCACCCCGCGCTTCCCCGACGGCCTGACCGTCATGCAGGCCGAGGGCCGGTATCGCAGCCGGACCGAAGGCCTGATCGAGGAGCCCACGCGCGTCCTGGTGATCCTCCACCACCACGAGGACCCGAAGATCGACGCGCTGACGCGCGACTACATCAAGCGCTTCGACCAGGAATCGGTCCTCCGCAGCGACTCGACCGCGCGCGTGAACTTCATCACGCCGACGCGCGAGGCCGCGGGCACGCCCGAGCGCCTGTCGAAATAGCGCTCACACGCCGGCGCGAGCCTCCCGCCCCACGCGCTCGCACCCCTCCGCCAGCACCCACCCGCCCAGGCCGTGCGACGCCTGAACGCGGTAGGCGCGAACGTGCCGCTCGCGAAGCACCTCGGGCAAGCGCCCGAGCTCGCCGCGGTATTCCACCTCCGGCCAGCCGTGCCGCCACGACTGCGCGAGCAGTCTCGCGTTGTCCTGCACGAACGCGTCGAGCTCCTCCTCGACGACGTCGCACAGGACGTTCCCCGCGAGCGCGTATTGGAAGTGGTGGCCGACCACGCCGCGAAAGACGACGTCCGTCCACTCGCGCGGCTCGCGATCTTGGAACTCGGTGTGCAGCACGACCCGCGCCCCCTCGCAGTCCACCGCGTACGCGTACACCACGTTGTCGTGCACCGACCGCTCGCCACTATCACCCACCATTCGTCCTCCGCTATTCCCGCTCGGCGCCACGATCCGGGGCGGCGCTTCGGGCAGAGCCCGTGCGCCGTGCCCCGGCTTGTTTGAATGTCCCGAGAAATGTTGCTGACGACCGTCGACTGACGATTGACCTCGTTCTACTTCTTCTCGTCCGTCGGCGCCGCCGTGATCAGCTTTTGCAGGTGCTCCATCGCCTTTTCGGGCTGTTTTTGCCGGCCGTAGAGCTCGACGAGCTGGAGCCGGATTGCCCGCTGGACCGTTTCGCTCTTGGCCTCGGCGAGCATCTTGTTGAAGAACTCGACGGCCTGGTCCGGCTTCCCGCGCAGCAAATCGTCGGCGGACACGACCGCCGCGACCGCCGCGGCCGTAGGGTCTTTCGACAGCCGTGCGTACCGGTCGATCAGGTCGAGCCAGTTGCGCATCAGCTCGACCTGCATGGCGAGCGGGTTGACCGGCCGGGGCTGACCGGGCCGCTCGGCGCCCGGGGGGCCGTCGGGGCCTTCGCGGGGGCCGCCGCCCGGACCGCGACCGTCGCCGGGCCCGCGCCCGTCGCGCGGGGGGCGCCCGCCGCCGGGGCCTTCGCCCGCGACGAACCCGCCGTCTTGCGCGAGTGCTGTCGTGGAAGTCAGAACCGCCAGGATGACCAAGGGAAGCAGCCTCATGAAACCTCCGAATTCAAGCGAGTCCGACGATCGTTCCATCCGCCGTCACGACGTTCGTCCCATCAGGCGGGGGCGCGCGTGTGCTCACTTCAGTGAGCATGCCGAAAAACCCGGTCGGCTCCCAAAAGCCAACCTCATAACGAATCGAACCGCGAGGGCATCTCGGGCGCCCCGCCCGCGTCGCCCAGTCCTACGTACACCGGCGCGTGACTTTCCAACACCGGCCGCTCGGGCGATTCGGGCATCTCCGGGCGGCCTGCGACCTCGGGCCGGCCCGGTACTTCGAAGGTCGCCGCCATTTCCATTTCGGCCGCCGGCAACACGCCCGGCCCCGTCGGCCGGTTGAGCAACGACACGACCGTGATCACCGCCGCCACCGCCGACACAATCCCCGCGGCCGTCGCCAGGCCGACCCGCCAGCGGGAGCGAGGCGCGGTGTGTGCACGTGGGTCGAGCGCGCCGGCGGGCAGGCCGAGCAGTTCTGCTGCGAGGTCGCCGGGGTACCGCGGGGCTTGATGGGCCTCGCGGGCGGAGTCGAGTTGTTTACGCAAGTCCGACATGGAAATTTCAAGACGACTAAAGCCGACCAACGACCATTTACTTCCGCCTACTGCCTACTGCCTACTGACCACCGCTCCCGACTCGCTTCGCGACCCGCCCGCTGAAGCGTGCTCGCCGAAGGCGAACGAAGCAAACCGAACTAACCCAGCTTTGCCTTCAGGGCCCGCAGCGCCTGAAACAACGTCGCTTTGACCGTGCCTTCGGCGCAACCCATCGCCCGCGCCGTTTCTTCCACGCTCATCTCCTCAAAGTACCGGCACATCACGACCTCGCGTTGCCGCTCCGGGAGCGTCTCGATCAGTTCTCGCACCCGGCCGCGCGCCTCGCCCGTCTCGGCCAATCCCGCCGGGCCTTCGCCGGGCGCCGGGCGGGCATCGGCGATCGTCCCGTCGTCCTGCTGGGCCCGGCCCGTCGTCCGCCGCATCTCCCGGACGACGTTGAGCGCGATGCCCATCGACCAGGTGGTCAGCCGGGAATCGCCCCGGAATCCGCCGAGCGCCTTGAGGAACCGCAGGGCCGTCTCCTGCACGGCGTCCCGCGCCCGGTCCGGGTCGTTCAGCAGGCCGAGGCAGAACCGATACCACACATCCTGCAACGCGCGGAGCAGCACCGCCTGCGATGGCCGATGCCCCGCCCGGGCCGCGTCGATCGGTAAGTCGTGCTGTTCCACGCGGTTGCAAGCCCAAGCCGCCCGTGAGTGACCCAAACCCCCACCAGGTTTAGTCACCGTACCCCCACCCCCGAACTTTTGCACCCGGCGCCCCTGCTACGCCTTCGGGTTCCCGTCCTCCAATGGCGTATCGGTGACCAGCCGCTTCCCCATGCTCGCCACGTCGTCGATCGAGAACCCGATCCGCCGATAGAACTCGATTACGCGCTCGTTGGTCGAGCGCACCTGCAGATTGATCTTGGGGCACCCGCGCTGGCGGAGAAGCTCCTCGGCGTGCCCCATAATCTGCCGCCCGTAACCCGTCTTTTGCAAGTGCGGCGCGACGGCCAGGTAGTTGATCCACCCGCGGTGCCCGTCGTACCCCGCCATCGCGGTCGCCACCACCTCGCCGCCCACCTTGCCGACCAGGAACAGTTCCGGCGAGTCGGCGACTTTCCGCCGGATGTCTTCTAGCGGATTGTTCTGCGGGACGACCAGCCCGCACCGCCGCCAGAGGTCGATCACGGCGGCCTCGTCCGCAGGCTCGTAAGTTCCGATTGTCATATCTTCCAGAATCAATCGGCCACACGGAATCCCGACCCCGCAAACCGGCCTCTCGGCGGCTCTGCGTTACTGCCGGTTTACGCTCCGCCGACCCGGAAATCACTCATTCCCCCGACTTCGCGCAAACTTCGTAACTCCCCTGACGTTGTATAGAACAGGGCGGCACAGTATTCTATCCGACCCGCGGGCCGGCTCGACGGCCCGCGCACCCCCGCGCCGGCGACTCCCCATTGGTCAGGTGGCCGTTCGCAGTATCCGCCCCTAACGGACGGCCGCTGAAGGTCTTACGATTCGATAAGTGACCAGTGCTCAAGGACCTGCAATAATGAACAAAGTGCGTAACGACATCCGCAACGTCGCCATCATCGCCCACGTCGACCACGGCAAGACCACCCTCGTCGACGCCCTCCTGCGCCAGTCCGGAAACTTCCGCGACAACCAGGTGCAGGACACCATGCTCGACTCGAACCCCCTCGAGCGCGAGCGCGGCATCACCATCCTCGCCAAGAACGTCGCGATCACCCACGTCGACCCGATCACCGGGGAGACCGTAAAGATCAACCTGATCGACACCCCGGGCCACGCCGACTTCGGTGGCGAGGTCGAGCGCGTGCTGTCGATGGCGGACGGCGTGTTCCTGCTGGTCGACGCGGCCGAGGGCCCGATGCCCCAGACGCGGTTCGTGCTCAAAAAAGCCTTTCAGCACGAGCTCCGCCCGATCGTCGTGATCAATAAGATCGACCGCCAGGACGCCCGCGCCGACGAAGTCCTGAACATGGTGTTCGACCTCTTCGTCGAACTCGGCGCCGACGACGAGACGCTCGATTTCCCCGTCATCTACGCCTCCGGCCGCGCGGGCACCGCGTCCTGGAAGCTCGAGGAGCCGGGCAAGGACATCAAGCCGGTCTTTGAGGCGATCATCAAGCACATCCCCGCGCCCCACGGCGACGCCGACCGCTCGCTCCAGATCCGCATCAGCTCGATCCAGTACAACGACTACGTCGGCCGCATCGGCGTCGGCCGGATCATCAACGGCCGCGTCAAGACCGGACAACAGTCCACCATCGTCAAGCGCGACGGGACCCACGTGAAGTCCAAGATCCAGCAACTCCAGGTCTTCGACGGCTTCGGCCGCAAGAACGCCGACGAGGCCGCCGCCGGTGACATCGTCGCCCTCATCGGCCTCGAGTCCGTCGATATCAGCGACTCCGTCTGCGACTTCGCCAACCCCGAGGCCCTCGCACCCGAGGACGTCGAGCCCCCGACGCTCGTCATGATGTTCTCCGTCAACGACTCGCCGTTCGTCGGCAAGGAGGGCAAGTACGTCACCAGCCGAAACCTCCGCGAGCGCCTGACCAAGGAGCTCGAGGCCAACGTCGCCCTCAAGGTCGAGGAGAGCGACAACAAGGACGCGTTCAAGGTGTCGGGCCGCGGCCTGCTGCACTTGGGCATCCTCATCGAAAACATGCGCCGCGAGGGCTACGAACTCTCGATCTCCAAGCCCCACGTCATCATGAAGCGCGACAAGGCGACGGGCGCGACGCTCGAGCCGATCGAGTACCTCGTGGTCGACGTGCCCGAGAAGAACATGGGCGGCGTCATGGCCCTGGTCGGCAACCGCAAGGGCGAGCTCGTCCGCATGGACAACCGCGAGGGACAGGTCCACCTCGAGTTCACCATCCCCGCCCGCGGCCTGATCGGCCTCCGCACGCGCATGCTCACGGCCACCCAAGGGAACGCGATCATGCACCACAACTTCCACGAGTACGCCCCCACCCGGGGCGACGTCCCGGGCCGCCCGAACGGCGTCATGGTCAGCATGACCACCGGCGCCGTCAACGCGTTCGCGCTCAACAACCTCCAGGAGCGCGGCATCATGTTCGTCGAGCCGACCGAGCCGGTGTACGAGGGCCAGATCGTCGCCGAGAACGCCCGTGACAACGACATGGTCGTCAACCCGACGACCGCCAAGCAGCTCTCGAACATGCGGACGACCAGCAGCGACGAGAACATCATCCTCAAGCCCGCCCGCAAGATGACCCTTGAGCAGGCGCTGGAGTACATCGAGGAAGACGAGCTCGTCGAGGCCACGCCGACCAGCATCCGCCTCCGCAAGAAGCTCCTGACGGAGAACCTGCGGAAGAAGGCCGGCAAGGCGAACAAGACGGAAGTGGTCGAGGTCTAAGCGAGACCGAAAGGGTGGGGCCGCAAAGACGCTAAGACGCAAAGAAGAGGACGATCGTGGTGAAAGCCACGATCGTCCTCTTCTCTTTGATGGGGGCGGCTCGGTTATAGTTCCCCGTTCATGCGCCCCGCCGTCAAACGCTTCTGGATCGCCTTCCCGATCGTCTTCGCCGTCATGGCGCTGGCGGTCCTGCCGCTCTGCGGCCTGATGTTCCAGTGCGGGTGCACCATCCTGACCGGCGACGCCCACTGCAACATGCACGACCGCGGCGTCCCCCACTGCCCGTGGTGCACGGGCGGGATCGCCCTCCAAGGCTCGCACTTCGGCGCCATGCTCTGGGCCGCCGTCCTCGGCACCGTTTACGGCGCCCGCCGCGGGGCGGTCTGGAAGGGGGCCGTCGGGGGCGTTGCGGCGTTCGCCGCCGTCGCAATCATCGGTGGACTGTTCGTCTGCCTCGCCACCGGTTACCCCGTCTGGTTCGGCATCCGCCTCAAGTAGCTCAACATTCCGATGTTGAGGGACCGCGCTCGAACGCATCGCCGCGCTGTTCGGGAGGTCGCGCGACCAACGGATCCGGGGCGACGCTTCGGGCAGAGCCCGTGCCCTATGCCCCGGCGTGAATGGGGTTGGGGCGCCCCGATCGTGTTACCTGAGGCTGAGGGCTGAAGCCACGTCCGCCATCATCTCCGCCGACCGCCGGTGCACGCCGTCCATCGCCCGCTTGACCTTCGCGCGAGCGGGCTCGTGATGGGCGTGGATCCGCTCCCACGCGCGGAGCACGGTCGCCGGCGATTCCGCGTCGATGTCGATCAGCCACTCGGCGAGCCCGACGTCCAGGAACATCCACGCCTTGCGCCCGTGGAACGGGCTGAAGTAGTGGATCGCGGGTGTGCCGGCCGCCAGCGCCATGATGCACGAGTGCGGCTCCATCGCGACCAGCGAGTGGGCCCGCGCGTAGAGCGAACACGCCTCGTCGCAGTTCCACCACGCCTCGCGGTGGACGACCTGCTTGCGCACGTCCTCGGGCAGTTTGGCCAGCACGCGG
>DATHXE010000527.1:0-19059 GCA_035459845.1 Tepidisphaeraceae bacterium
AGCGCGCCGCGTTCGCCGCCATGTTCGCGCCCTACCAGCACCTCGACGCCGCCAAGGCGCGCGAGGCCTACCTCAGGCAGGCCACGCTCGTGAAGCGCTCGACCACGATGGCGTACTACCGCGCGAACGACTGGGCCCAACTCGCCACCGCCCGCTCGGAGCGCGACTTCGTCGACAAGAAGATCTGGCTCGGCGTCGTCAACGTCACCGTCATGCTCGTCGACCCGGCCCGCGTCGCCGAGGTCGAAGATTTGACCGACGTCCCCGCCTTCGAGGCCCGGCTCAACACCGCCTTCAAGGGCATGGTCAACGGCCTGGTGCAGATGAACAAGATGCAAATCGACCGCGAGGTCGAGTCGATGCTCCGCAACGCCAACGGCGACCCCGGCGCCGTCCGCGGCGCAGAAGAGCGCAAGGCCAGGGCCGCCAAGGAACACGCCGCCGCCGAGAAGGCCACCATCAAGGTCATCAAGCGCGAGTTCGGCGCCAACTCGTACGTCATCCGCATGACCGGCATCAGCCCCGACACCCCGGGCCTGCAGGCCTCCGTCTACTCCGGCTGGATCCGCAACGGCAACGCCTGCGTCCGCATCGAGTTCGGCGGCAACTTTCCCGAGGACGCCATGCTCAAGGAAATGGACCACTTCCTGAGCGAAATGGACGCGAAAACCGCGTCGTTCGGTGGGCTGTGACGCGCGCGAGCGCGAATCCCCTCTTAGCCGCTGGGCTTGCCCAGCGCGTCCGATGGTCTTGTGTTGTCGCACGTAGCCGCGGAGCGGCGCAAGATTAAAGCCCACGGCGCACGCCGTGGTTAGCAGACGCAACGAAACGGAGCCCCGGAAGGGGCGAAAGACCGGTTCGCACTTCCTAGCGATCGAACCGGTCTTTCGTCCCTCCGGGACTCTTCTCATTCCGTCACAACGGGCGACCCATAGCTCGCGCCATGGGCTCAAATCTTACGCCGCTCCGCGGCTCCCCCTCCGTGTCTCCGTGCCTCCGTGGTGATCTCTTCCGCGAGCGCGCAAAAAGAAGCCCCCGCGCTTCAGCGCAGGGGCTTCGCCCTCGTTCGTCCTCCGGAACTTCTACAGCCCCGCAGCGATATCGTCCTTCAGCTTCTGCTTCGCCGCCGCGAGCACGTCCTGCGCCGCGACTAGCGGGGCCGCGTCGGCGTCGTACTTCGCCCGCGCCGCGATGACCGCCGGGTCCGCGTCGATCACCGCCTTGATCGCGTCCGCGTCGGCCTTGAGCGCCGCCTTCGCCGCCGCCTCGTCCAATGCGTACTGGTCCTTCGCCGCCTGCAGGGCCACGTCGTCCCCGGCCCTGCGCGCCGCCCGCACGGCCATCCGGTCCGCCCGCAGCGTCGTCGCCCACGTCTTGGCGTCGGCCTTGAGCGTGTCGTACAGCGGCTGGAGCGTCGGCGCCAGCGCCGCGACCGCCGCCTTGACCGCCTTACGGTCCGCTCGGAGCAGGCTCGACAGCGCGGCCTGCTGCGTCCGCACTTCCGTCTGCGCGGCCTTCACCGCGTCCAGGTCCGCCTGGATTACCGCGCTGGGCGGGTCCGGGATCTTGATGTGCCGCCCGTGCCCGCCGCCGTGCAGCAGCATGCGGTGCTCGAGCGAATCCAGGTTAAACGCCGCGACCGGCTGGGTGCTGAACATGGTGCCGTACCTCCGAGAGTGTTTGCCCCTGACCCGAAACAACGGTGCCCTCCACAGGCGACGTTCAAAACGGGCGAGACCGACCGAATATTTTGCCCAGAGTACGTGAGATCCGCGTGAGAGGGGTTTAGTCGACTCCCTCAGGAAGACCGCCGTCGGCGCTTCACCGATACCGGCCGCCTCATCCCCGACCGAGCTACCCCATCCAAAAACGACAACCCCCGCGACGGCGAGACGCGGGGGGTGCCTTACTAATCTGGTTTTACGAGCCCGAACCGTCTTACCGGTAAAGCTCGATGATCAGGTTCATGTTCACTTCGAACGGGACGTCTTCCGGCGTCGGGATGGCCGTCACCTTGGCCGACAGCTGGCTCGGGTTGAAGTCCAGCCAGTTCGGCACCGTGTGGCCGCCGATCTGCTCCATGTTGTCCCGCAGGACCTTGTGGATCCCCTCCTTGAACGAGATCTCCATGCCCGTCTCGACGCGGGCCGACGAGACGTCGTTCTTCCGGCCGTTGATCTGCACGTGGCCGTGCGCCACGATCTGCCGGGCCGCCCAGATCGTCTTGGCGACGCCCATGCGCCGCAAAACATTGTCCAGCCGCAGCTCGAGCAGCTGCATGAGCGTGTTAGCCGTGTTGCCCTTCGACCGCTTGGCGATGTCGAGGAACTTACGGAACTGCTTTTCGAGCATCCCGTAGTGGAAGCGGAGCTTCTGCTTTTCGGTCAGGCGGACGCCGTACTCGGTGTTGCGGCGGCCGCGGTAGCCGTGCATGCCCGGGAGCGACAACTCCTTGCCGGTGTGCTTGGGGATGTCCGCGATGGGGACGCCGACGCGACGGGACAGCTTGACCTTGGGACCCAGGTAACGGGCCATGGCAGGAACCTTTCTTAACGCACGCTCCCGAATCGGGTTACGCACGTCTCAGGACACGCGCCGCGATGCTCGTCTTGAGCGGCTTGCTCACCTCTGGTGAGCATGTCCGTCGCCAAGCGGATCGTCTTACGCGCCTTTTCCGCAGAGCATGGTCTTGAGGCATGCCCCGCGGCCCCCACCGCGCGACCCGAAGCCTCGGGCCGCTCCAACAGTGGGGAGGGGGAGTATACCGATCGCGGACGATCCGACAAGGGAGCCGTTGTCGCTCTTACGACCGCGCCGGCGCGGCGGTCGCCGCCGACGATGGCGGTCCCACCGGGAACCCGGTGCCCCCGCGCCGCCGCGTGTGGTAGAGCGCCAGCACCCGTCCGACCAGCGCCCGCCACGCCTCGGGCGCCGCCAGGCGGATCAGCGGGACGTAAATTACGACGAACCACACGACCACCGCCGTCAGCCGCACGCCCTGCGCCCACCGGTGCCCGCGCACCTTGTCGGCGGGAATCCAGGTCGCCAGGTACATCGCCGCCGCCCCCGCCACGATGCTGCACGCCATCGGCGCCGCGTACACGTGCCACAGGTCCCGCCACGTCCCCCCGGCCGGGCGGACGGCCACGTACAGGAAGATCGGCCCGATCACCGCGAAGTACACCGCCACCGAGATCCCCACCGTCGTCGCCGGGTGCCACCACCAGCTCGCCGCCCCCGAGTCGCCCAGCACCGCCCCGGCCGTCACCAGCGGGAGGAAGAACGCGATGTTCAACACGTTGGTGACCAGGATCACGCGGAATCGCCCCTGCGCCTGGATCAGGCTCCCGCCCGGCGACGCGACCACCCGGAACGCCATCCCGATGCTCAGCGCCTGCAGGACCGGGATCGCCGCCTCCCACTTGTGGTCCTGGAAGACCAGCCGCACGCCCGCGTCGGCCGCCGCCACCTGGAGCACGCACAGCGGGACCGCCACCAGCGCCAGCAGCTGCGTCGCGTCGAGGAACGCCTTGAGCTGGCGGCGCGGGTCCCCCTGGAGCTTGGAGAGTGCCGGGAACAGCACGCCCGCCAGGCTCCCCGTGAACAGCTGCATCGTGTGCGTCGACAAATTGAACGCGAAGAAGTACAGCCCGACGATCGGCTTGGCGTACAGCAGGCCGAGCACGATGTAGTCGCCCTGCCACTGCACCTGCATGAACAGGTTGGACACGAACACGACGGCCGAGTTGTTCACCAGGTACCGCCACCGCCCGGTCTGCCACCCGCCCCACCGCACCGGGGGCCTCGCCGCGCTCCACAGCCAGACCAGCCGGGCCACCGCGATGATCGGGAGCGGCAGCACGAAGCTGTACGCCCCGAACCCCAGCGCCGCGAACAGTACCTGCAGCGCGAGCTGGCTGACCGTCATCACCCACTTACTGCCGGCGATCAGCCCGAACCGCGACTGGATCTGGAGCTTGGTCTCGGCGACGAGGTCCAGTGACTGGAGCGGCGCCGTCAGCGCGACGACCAGCAGGAGCCCGAACAATCGCGGTTCGTGGAACAGCCAGGCGACCGGCCACGCGACCGCCGCCGTCACGACCGCCGCCACGCACCCCAGCGCGACGGTCATCCAGAAGGCGGAGTTGGCCCACAGGTGGAACGTGCGGTGGCGGTGGATGAGCGTCTCGCGGATGCCCGCCTGCTGAATCAGGCCGGTGAACCCCATCACCACCATGACCATGGCCCACACGCCCAGGTCCTCGGGCATGAGCAGCCACGCGAGCACGCTCTGGCCGACGATCCCGACGAGTTTCGAGCCGATGGTTTGGGCGAGCAGCCAGGCGAACCCGTGGGCGGTGCGGTTGGCGAGCGTCGCCGACGCGATCAGCTCGTCCGCCGCCCGCGTCGCGCTGGCGGACCGTACGGGCGTTGGCGTCGCCGCCGCGGCAACATCCCCCGCCGACGATTCGTGAGACACCAAGTGCGACAAGGCCCACTACTCCAAACGCTCGCCGACCTCTCCTCTGCCGCGCGCGTGAAGCGCACCCACACGTCCGGACCGACCGACCCACACCCCGCCTTTGCGGCGTGTGCGAAACCCTCGGGCCGACTCCGGCGGAGTCGGATCGCACACCGTCGTCCCCTTCTACCGCGCCCCGTTTCGCCTATCTACCGCGGCCCGGCACATTAACCGTCGAACCTGACCGCCGACCGTCGTCCCGGACGTCACGGCCGTGCGGACCGTCACGGCCCGCGCGTTCGGCAAGGCCCGATAACTGTCCGCCCGGCTCAACCATTCCCCGACCGATTGTTCATTGATCGCCCGATCCCCGCAACCACTGAATTAATTCCGACGCCGAGATGTACCCGACGTGCGCCGGCCCGGCGGTCCCGTCGGCCCGCACGAGTTGGATGTGCGGGATTCCCGACACGTTGAACTGCCCGGCCACGTCCGGCTGCGCGTCCGTGTCGATCTTCACGGCGACGTACTTCGTCGCCAACTCGTCGGCGACGGTCTGGTCCGCGAACGTCGTCCCCTTCATCCGCTGGCACGGCCCGCACCACGACGCCGTGAAGTAGACGACCAGCGGTTTCTTGTCCCGCGCGGCCTGGGCGCGCGCGGCGTCGAGGTTCGTCTGCCATGTGACTTTCTCCGGCGCGGCGCCGTCGGCCCACGCGCCCCGCCACAGGTAGATGGCCGCGAAACCGAGAAAACAGACACCGAGGATAATGAACGGGCTGATCGACTGCTTCGGCTCGTGGCTCACGAGGGCATTGTAGGACGTCGGGCATGCAGGGGGCACGAACGCATTCCTACTGACCGCTTACCGCCTTCTTCCCGAACCGGTGCTCGGTCCCCGCGCGGAGCCGCGCGATGTTCGCCGATGCTTCCAGACGATCATCAGCGCGACCACCGCCGCGAACGCGAGCAGCGGCCAGCGCGGGCCGAATAGCTCGCGGCGCATCACCAGGGCAGTGCCCGCGTAGGCGACCGGGAAGAGGATCGCCGCGATGATCGACGAGAGGCTGACGATCTTGGTGACCTTGAAGCACACCGCCCAGACCGCCAGCACGACGACGGCCGTGACCGTGTAGTCCGGCCAGACGCCCAGCACCACGCCCGCGCTCGTCGCCACGCCCTTGCCGCCCTTGAACTTCAGGAACATGCTGAACATGTGCCCCGCGATCGCCGCGAACCCGACGGCGAGCCACAGCCCGTAGACCTCTTGGCCGGCCGAGCCGGTCAGGATGAGCTGCTCGGCGACGACCCACGACGCCGCGAGCGTCGGGATCAGCCCCTTGAGCAGGTCGAGCACGAACACGGTGATCCCCACCTTTTTCCCGAGGAGCCGCCCGACGTTGGTGGCCCCGATGTTGCCGCTGCCCGCCTTGCGAGGGTCGATTCCGTACCTCCGGGCCACAATCAGCCCGAACGGCACCGACCCGAGCAGGTACGCCACCGGGAGGAGGAACAGCAGTTTCTGGATGGTCGTCATCGCCGACGCGTTGTAACCGATCGGACGAGGGCGGGCACGTTCACGGGGAACGTGAAACATGAAGACATGAAACATGAAGTGGCGGCGGGTCGTCTAACAAATGTCGGGACGAAGCGACCGGATGGCGCGGGGGCTCACCGGCTATAAACAACGCGCGCAACTTCCACCCGTTCGCCCCTTCATCGACCCCGGCGTGGTTTGTTATGATCGGCCACTCTCCCACTCGTTTCGCGCGATGCAGACCGTTCCCGCCGACATCCTCCACGCCCCGGTGACCGGGCGCAACTTACGCCCCGGCACGCTCGCCGACCAGCTCGGCGATCGGCCGACGGTGCTCGCATTTTTGCGCCACTTCGGGTGCCCGTTCTGCAAGGAGACGGTCGCCGAGCTCAGGCGGATCACGGCCGAGGACCCGGCGTACCCGCCGGTGCTGTTCGTGGCGCAGTGCGCCGAGGCCGAGACGACCGAGTTCTTTGCCACGCGGTGGGATACGGCGCGCGTCGTCTGCGACCCGGAGAAGACGCTCTATTACGCAATGGGCCTGCGCCGCGGCGGGCTGGGCGAGATCATGGGCTTCCGCGTCTGGGCGTGCTCGCTCCGGGCCCTGCGTAAAGGCCATTTCATGACGGTCCCGGTCGGCGACCCGTGGCTGATGCCCGGCGCGTTCGTCGTCGCCGGCGGGCGCGTGCTCTGGGCCCACCACTTCGAGCACCAGGGCGATCTGCCGGACTGGACGAAGATCCCGCAGGTCGTGCGTCAGTCGGCCCGGGATCCCGATCCGACGCCGACGCCGGATACGGTCGCGACGTGATTGCGTGAATGCTGCGGGAGGGATTCGAACCCTCACAGGGCGGCATTTGAAGCCGCCGCCTCTACCGGTTGGGCTACCACAGCGAATCCAAGGATGAATGAGGAAGGATGAAGCAGGCCAGCCCTGCATTGTTCATCCTTCATCCTTCCCACTTCATCCTTCGGTAATCACGCGACTGCCTCGTCCATCACCTCGACGGTGATGCGCCCGTCCGCGTCGCGGACCAGGCGGACGCCGCCGATCGCCAGGACGCGCCACTCGCCAAGCTCGACCGCCTCGCGGTGGTCCTCGTAGCCGGCCAACAGCACGTCCCCGTCGTACACTCGCTCGTTCTCGAACACCGTATTACCTCTCTCCTCTCTCAAAACACATCATGCTGCAGGCGGGATTCGAACCCGCACTATCCGGGATCTCGGCCCGGCGCCTCCTGCCATTTGGGCTACCGCAGCGGAATCGAAGGATGAAGTCGGAAGGATGAAGGATGAGAATCGCGCTCGCATTCATCCTTCATCCTTCCGCCCTCATCCTTTCTTCAGTGCCACAGGTGGGATTCGAACCCACACGTCCCGGTTTCTGAGACCGGTGCCTCCTGCCGGTTGGGCTACCGTGGCGAGGATGTCGGTCAGCGGAAGCTGCAGGAGTCGAACCTGCCAGGCCCCGTGAGGGGCCCCCTGGTTTTCGAGACCAGTCCCCGCGCCAAGAGGGTCAGAGCTTCCGAGTGGGTCAATTGTCAATTGTTCATTGTCAATGGTTGTAGCGTTTCGGATGCGACAATTGACCATGGACAATGGACCATTGACCGTTTCAAGAGCACGCCAGGAATCGAACCTGGCCGGACCTGGGTTGCAATCAGGCCGCCCGCCACGGGCACCGTGCTCGTCGTCGTACGTCGTTCCTGCATGGGTGCGCCAGGGATCGAACCTGAGGTGCCCGCAAGGGGCGGCGGGGTTACAGGCCGCCTTGGAGTCCACTCCAAACACACCCGGGAGGAGAAGGATGAAGCAGGAAGGATGAAGGATGAATCGAACGTCGGCGCGCCGCGCCCCTGCTCATCTTTCATCCTTCCGCCTTCATCCTTTCCCGAACGCCTCGTACGGGAGTCGAACCCGTTCCGGCGCATGGACAGTGCGCCGTGCTAGCCGTTACACCAACGAGACTCGTGTTTCCATTACATCCGATCAGGGCGAGCCGGGGAATCGAACCCCTGCCGCGGCGTTCACAGCGCCGAATGCGTCCACTACACCATGCTCACCGTCGCTAAAGCGGAAGAGGAGGGACTCGAACCCTCACCGCACGTGTTAGGCGCGGCCGCGCTTAGCAGGCGCGTGCGACGAACCGATATTCGCCTCTCTTCCGACGCGGGTCGTTGTCGGACCCGGACTCAGCCTTCGGCCGACCCGCCCGCTGAAGCGGGCTCGCCGAAGATGCCCCCGCCAGGAATCGAACCTGGATCTCGAGCTTCGCGGACTCGCGTGATCGTCCGTTTCACCACGAGGGCTTCGCGAAGGATGAAGTAGGAAGGATGAAGGATGAACTCATCCTCCGCGGCCTTCTGCTCATCCTTCATCCTTCCGCCTTCATCCTTCCGTCATCGCCCTCGCCAGGATTCGAACCCGGAACCCGGCGTTCGAAGCGCCGCATGATCTCCGTTTCACCACGAGGGCTGTTCATGTTTCACGTTTCGCCGACCATCTCCCCGGCCGGATTCGAACCGGCAACCCGAGGGTAGAAGCCCCGGATGATCGTCCGTTTCACCACGGGGAAGAGCCCGACCCGAGAATCGAACTCGGAACTCGACGGTGGGAACATCGCGTGATGAACCGTTTCACCAGTCGGGCGTCATTCGTCCTTCTGCCTTCATCCATCGCGATGCCCGACCCGAGACTCGAACTCGGAAGTCGACCTTAGGAGTGTCGCGTGATGTCCGTTTCACCAGCCGGGCGCCGGGTCGCAAACGCGAGCGGCCCCGAAGTCCGCTCGTGCGCGGGCTCCGGGGCCGGTCGGTCCGATTGACGGACGCGTTCCGATTCCCGAATCACCCGGCCCGCGCGTCTCCGAGGGACGCGCAGCGCGAACGGTCGTGATAGCTGTGACGGCTCAGGCGATCCGAACAGGACGCCAGCCGTAGCGACCCGCAGTCGCTCGTTCGCAGGGTCAGGATGGATCGCAAGGTGGTCATGGGTCGTCGTTCCTTCGCGGCACCGTCCACGCCGACTTCAGTGGAGTCGGATTCCCGCGCCAGCGGGGTCGGGTGTCGCTTACGCCGGGGAATACGGCGGGGGGTGGTGGGGTCTGACGGGCGGGCTGGAAATTCGCGGGGTGTGTCCGCGGCTCGGACGGAGCCTCGCCCGCCCGGGTGCGTAAACCGAAAGAGCCCGCGCGTCGATCGCTCGACGCGCGGGCCCGGTTCTGGGTGGATAGGTGCTTGGATGACGTTCCCCTTGAGCGTCGATCGCGCGCGATCATCTTCAGAACGGGATGTCCGCTTCCTTGAACTCCGGCTTGTCGCCGAACGGGGCCTTGGCCTTGGCGCGGGCGGGGCGATCGGGGAGCTTCGCCCCGTCCCAGTTGCCCCGCTCCTTCTTGGGGCCGTTGCCGTGGCCGGCCGAGGCGCCGACGGGCTCTCGGGACTCGTTCCGGGCCGCGGGCGGCGGGGCGTCGAACGGGATCTGCGCCTGTTCGCCGAACGGGCTGGCGTGCTCGTCCTTGCCGCCCAGGAACTGGAAGTTCTCGACCGTCACGGTCAGCTTGCTGCGCTTGCCGTGGCCATTCTTGTCGTCCCACGTGTCGTACCGCAGGCGGCCCTCGACGTAGAGGCTTTTGCCCTTCTTGCAATACTTGGCGATGACCTCGGCCTGCCGGCCGAACGCGCTGCAGTCGACGAACGCGACCTCCTCGCGGTCCTCGCCGTCGGCCGTCTTGTACTTCCGGCTCATCGCGAGCCCGAACTCGGCGACCATCGAGTTGGTCGGGAGCTGGCGGACCTGTGGGTCGCGAGTCAAATTGCCGATCAGGATCACCTTGTTAACGCTTGGCATAAGTCACCATCTATCTGGTGGAGATTCGGAATGGTTGATCAAAACGCGATGGGGCGCGGGCCAATGACGAAGGTCGAAACCCGAAATTCGAATCAATGACGAAGGTCGAATTCCGAATGTCGAAACGCCGCGTGACCCAGCCCCGGTTTCGTCCTTCGAACTTCGTCATTCGAGCTTGATTCGAGCTTCGAATTTCGACGTTCGGGTTTCCCTACGCGGCTTGCATGCCGGGGCCCGCCATTCGCTGCTTCACGTACTCGATGCACTTGGCGAGCATGTCGGCGGGCATGTCCTCGAACGCGTCGACCTGGGCCTTGCTGAACCACTTGTCGACCAGCCCGTCCGGCAGGCGGACGATGTCGATCAGCTCCTTGATCTCACGCACCTGGTCGGGCGTGGCCAGCGAGACCGTGCGGGCCTCGCGCTCGAGGATGCTGGCGTCGTACCGCTTCTTGATCGCGTCGTACGACCACTCGAACACGTCCTCGTCGGGGAACGTCTCGATGCGGGTCTTGCGGACGACGGCCATGCGCTTCTTCCCCTTCTTGCCGAGCTCGACGACCAGGTCGAACCAGTAGTCGAGCTGCTTCCACCCGTCGAACGTGTAGCCCAGCTTCTGGAGGTTGGCCCCGTACTCGGCCTTGGCGTGGGCCGTGATGATCACGTTCATGTCGAGGTTCATGATCAAATTGGCCAGCCGCTTCATCGTCTTGTTTGCGGCGCCGTAGTGGCGGCCGAAGTCCGAGCCGACCTGGGCCTCGCACTTGTCGAGCAGGTCGTTGAAGATCGGCGTGATCGGGTCGATCACGAGGGTGCGGAAGTCGTGCTTGACGGTCAGCAGGGACTTGACCTCGGCCATCACCTCGTTGATGTCGGTCGTCTGGAAGACGGCGGACCCGGAGGCGGTGATCAGCTTGTCGTAGTTCTCGGTGCCGCGCTCGGCATCGATGATGTAGGAGTTGGGGAACTGGATGGCCGCGGTCGTCTTGCCGACGCCGGCCGGGCCGAACATGAACATCTTGAGGCGCTTGACGACGGCCTCGGGTTTACGAGCGCGAAGCATGGATCTATCTCCGATGCCCCGGTGGGATGGAAACGGCATGAGCAGGCGTACCGGGCTCGATCCTTCTCGCCGTGGAGCCATTAGTATTAGGTATACGTTCGGGTTGACCGAACTGTCTAGAAGATTTTGAACATTTTCCTAACTTTTTACGAACAGATGGGCTCTGATGAGAGCCTAAATATGGATCAGTAATACGGTTAGATGTAGGCCTGCGTTCGCCGTTGCGGTTGATTTTCAGGCCCCGCGGGGCGCTGTCTCGATACACTCGGTGGGACGAGCACTCATGCCCTCAGAACTTCCACCGCCAGAGGATCTGCCGGTCATCGCAGACCCTGCGACGATCGCCGCCGCGCCGCGGGCGGTCGTCTATTGTTGCGTGGAATGGTCGGGCCCAGAGCGAATGGCGCGGCGTGTGATACGCGACGCGATCGCGCGGCTGCGCACGGCGGAAGGACCGATCGCATTCGAGTTTTTCGCGATCGAGGAAGATGCGCCGGCGTTCGCGGAGTGGCTGGCGTCGCACCAGTGGCCCGTCATGGGATCGGGCGGGGTGCTGTGGGTGGAGGCGGGCCGGTGCGTGGCGAGGGAGATCGCCGCGGGACAAGCGGGCGTGGAGGGGATCGTTCGAGGGACCGAGGCGCTTTGGGGTGAAACTGCGCCGTTACCGCTTTAGCGGGAGGGGCGCGATTGCGCGGTCCGTCCCGCGACAAGTCGCTGGGCTCCCTTTTTTCGCAGACGCGCCGTTACGCCGCCTTGGCGAACTGCTCTAACGGGGCCGGCAGGGCCTTGATGCCACGGCGGAGGGCTTTGCCGACGGCGTACTGCATGGAGAGGTTGAAGCGGCGCCAGACGCGGGCGTCGGGGGTGACGCCGGCCTTGGTCATCTGCTCGATGGCCCAGACCCAGGCGTGGTATTCCTCTTCGCAGCGCTTCTTGTACTTTTCGAAGCCGATCACGTGGTGGCCGACCTCGTGGAGGAAGATCGCCAGGCTGATCGGGGTGCGGGGGTACGGCGATTCGACCCAGTTGACGGCCCGTCCGTCGGCGTGGAGGACGCGCCAGGCGCACCCGCTCATGGTCTTCCGCCAGCGCTTGATGCGGAGGTCGTACCGCGCCTTCATCCGGCGGACGATGCTCGCGTAACGGCTGGCGGGCTGGCGCGGGGGTGTGGGGGTCATGGTCTGTGCCCTGTATCGGTCGGGAGGGGGCGATCTTTAGCAGTGCGTGAAGCGAAGTTCGGGCCGGAAATCGAGGGCAATTTTTGCCGGCCGGTGGGAGGGGTGGGAGGGGCGGAGTTACTGGACGTGGCGCAGTTAGCGGACGCTGGTCGGGTTGGGGGATTTGGAAAAACGAAAAGACGAAAGGACGTAAAGCGCGGACGATCACGCTGTCGGAGCTTTACGTTTTTCGTCTTTTCGTTTTTCAACTCGTCCGATTACGTCCCCGTCGCGGCGCAACGTTGGGTTCGGTATCCTCTCCCCCATGCCCGAAACCATTCAGCTCAAGTCGGCGCCGCGCGAGGGGGATGTGGTCTTGCTCGTGGGGACGGCCAAGGGAGCGTTCGTGTTCCGGTCGGATCAGAAGCGCGAGCAGTGGAAGATGGCCGGGCCGTTTTTGCCGGGGCACAAGGTATACTCGCTGGCGTACGACGGGCGCGGCGGACGGTCGCGCGTGTTCGCGTCGACGTTCAACAACCACTGGGGCGTGGTCATCTCGCATTCGGACGACTTCGGTAAGACGTGGCGCGTGCCCGAGGAAGTGAACGTGAAGCTGCCGGAGGGCAGCGGGCAGGCCGTCAAGCAGGTGTGGGAGATCGTGACGGGTGGCGAGGGCGAGCCCGACGCGCTCTACGCGGGGATCGAGCCGGCGACGCTGTTCAAATCGAGGGACGGCGGGGAGACGTGGAGCGTCGTCGACGGGCTCTACAACCACCCGCACCGCGCGCAGTGGCAGCCGGGCGGCGGGGGGCTGTGTTTGCACACGATCGTCCCGCACCCGACGGACGCGCAGCGGATGTGGATCGCCGTCAGCACGGGCGGCGTGTATTACACGGGCGACGGCGGGCAGACGTGGGCCCCGCACAACAAGGGCGTGTCGGCGGTGTTCGTCCCGGGCGAGCCGCCGGAGTTCGGGCAGTGCGTGCACCGCGTCGTCCGGCACCCGTCGACGCCGGAGCAAATGTTTTTGCAGAACCACTGGGGCCTGTTCCGCACCGACGACGGGGCCAAGACGTGGGTCGACATCGGCAAGGGCTTCCCGTGGACGTTCGGGTTCGCGATGGCGGTTCACCCGCACGAGCCGGCGACGGCGTACATCCTGCCGATGGAGAGCGACATGTTCCGGTGTACGCCGGAGGGGAAGTTGCGCGTGTACCGGACGCGCGACGCGGGCGGATCGTGGGAGGCGCTGACCAACGGCCTGCCGCAGGAAGGAGCGCTCGAAACGGTGCTCCGGCACGGGATGGACACGGACACGTGCGCGTCGGCGGGGATCTACTTCGGCACCGAGAGCGGAAAGGTGTACGGCTCGCGGGATTCGGGGGAGAGTTGGGAGCTGATCAGGGAGGGGTTGCCGCCGGTGATGCGGGTGAAGGCGGTTGTGGTGTAGTCCGTGGTCGGTGGCGCGAGGTAGCTGCGACACAACGCGTTGCTGACGCGATCGAATGACGCACGGCGCGGTTTGCGAAACGCGCATCAGCGGGTCGTCGACCCGCAGCTAGACTAACTGTGTAATTCTCATGATCACGATCCATCTCGCGTCATACCTTCGAGAGTTCGCGGGAGGCTCCGGGGAGGTGTCGGTCGAAGGTGCGACGGTCGCGGAGGTTCTGTCCGCGCTTCGCGCGAAGCACCCGGGCGTGGTCGACAGGATCCTCGACGAATCCGGCGCGGTGCGCCAGCACGTGAACGTGTTCGTGAACGAGGTGCACATGAGAGAGGTCGGGGGATTGGGGGCGCGGGTGGGGGAGGGGGATCGGGTGTATATTCTGCCTGCGGTGTCGGGGGGGAGTTGTGGGGCGCCGCGGAGGGCGCTGTTGGACCGCTAACCCGCAAGCGGGTGGGCTGCGCCCACGAGTTTTCATCCTCCATCCTTCTGCCTTCATCCTTCCCGCGCACATGACGTTCGACCCCTGGATCCTCCTGTTAATGCTCCTCGTGTTCGGGGTGTCCGTGGGCGTGTTCGTGGCGCACGTGATGCGGTGGACGCGGAACCCGTGGTGGTTCGGATTGCGCGAGTGGGCGGCGCGTAACGAGTTCGCGATCCACGGGGAGCGGCGGGCGGCGGTGCCGGTGCCGCTGGCGGGGCTGACGCTCCCGCCGCCGGTCGCGCGAGTGTTGCTGGAGGGTCGTCGGACGGTCGTGCTTCAGATGGGAACGCCCGCGCCGGTCGCCGACCCGTCGGGCGGGGCGCCGCCGGTGCCGCGGCTGTGGAACGTGCTCGTGCGGGAGATCGACGCGGACTGGCCGGCGACGGCGCTCCGGCCCGTGTGGTCGGAGCAGAGCCTGGTGGACCTGTTCGCGCTGACGAGCTTCCCGGCGCTGATGGCGTCGGAGCGGTTCACCGAGTGGGGCACGGACCCGTCGGCGGCGCGGGCGCTGGCGAAGTCGCACGTCGCGGCGCTGCTGCCGAAGGACGTGGGGCTGGTGCTGCACGGGCGGCGGCTGGTGCTGGACTTTTCCGGAAGGGCGTTCGACGGGATCGAACTGTCGCGCGCGGTGGGGCTGGCGGAGCAGGTCGTGGCCCACTTGCCGGTGCGGGGGAAGTAGCAGCGATCGCGCGGCGGGAGGGTGCCGCGACGACGCGAAGCGACCGACGGCGGCCGTTGCGGCGCGGGCGGCCCCAGGTGGCCGTCAGGTGGGGTTGGCGGATTGATCCGTCGTGTCGGCGGGCTTCTCAAGCGGCTGCGAGACCAGTCCCCCGTCGGGCCCCTTGGAGATCAGCTCGATCTGTTTCTCCGCGGCGGCCAGGACCTCGCGGCAATGCGCGATGAGGAAGTTGCCGCGCTCGTAGCGGGTGAGGGTGTCCTCGAGCCCGAGGCGGCCGGACTCGATGTCGCCGAGCAGGCGCTCGAGTTCGTCGACGGCCTCCTCGAACGTCTTGGGCGGGGTCTGGGTTGTGGGCTTCCTGGCCATGGGCGGGGATGGTACCCGGAAGGGAAGCGGACGCGAACTCGGGTCGCGCGGGCGCCGTCAATTCGAACGGGCGTAGACCGGATCGCCGTGCTTGATCGTCTGCTCGATGATGACGCCGGCGTCGCCCGCGCGAAAGGTGACGAGATCGGCTTGCGCACCGACTTCCAATCCGCACGCGAAGCCGACCAATCGTGCCGGCCGCACCGACGCCATCGCCCAAGCCTCACCGACGGTCGCGAGCCCGCGCTTGACCAGGTGTGAGACGCCCCACGGGAGCATCTGCGCCGACCCCGCGAGGAGCTTGGGGTTTTCGGCCAAGTGCAGCCGGCCCGACGGCGTGAGGACGACCTTCCCGCCGACCGGCGTCGCGTACTCGCCGGCGGGCAGGCCGGCGAGCGAGACGGCGTCGCTGACGATCATCGCGCGCTCGCCCTTCACGCGCATCGCGACGCGGATCACCTGGTCCGGCAGGTGGAACCCGTCGGCGATCAGGCACGCCGAGAGGTCGTCTTGCGCCAACTGCTCCCAGAGGTAGTTCGGGTGCCGCGGGAGCATGAGGTGCGCGCCGTTGCCGAAGTGGGTGATCATCCGCGCGCCCGCGGCGACGGCGGCGGCGACCTGTTCGGGCGTCGCGGCGGTGTGGCCGACGGAGACGACGATCCCCGCTTTCGCGCACCGCTCGACGAACACGGGCGAATCCGGCCACTCAGGCGACATCGTCAGGATGCGGATGCGCCCCCCGGCCGCGGCCTGCCAGCGGTCGAGCAAGTCGAAATCCGGCGTCCGGACGAACTGTTTCGCGTGCGCGCCGCGCGCCCCGTCCTCGAACGAGATGAACGGGCCCTCGAGGTGGACGCCCGCGACCGCGTTCTTCACGACGGGGTCGGCGTCACACTCCGTCGTGATCGCCCGCATCGACCCCTCGATCGCCTCGACCGAGTTCGTGATGACCGTCGGGAAGAACGTGGTCGTCCCCTGGGCCCACAGCGCCCGCGCGGCGCGCCGCAGCGCGCCGGGGGCGACGGGGAAGGCGTTGAAGTCCTCGCCGAGGTAGCCGTTGACCTGCAAATCGACCAGGCCGGGGCCGACGTACGGGAGATCCGCCGGGGCGTTCGGCAGGGGGGTGACGGAGCGGATCACGCCGTCGGTCACGTCGATGGCGATCGGCTGGGCGGTGGCGTAGTGGAGGCCTTGGATTCGCATTCCGTCACTCGCCGTACGCCGCCCGGTCTACGTACAGCGTGCAATTCGGGTGTTTCCGCAGGACCGTCGACGGGCACTCGGTCGATACCGGCTCGGTCAGCGTCCGGCGGACGGCGTCGCGCTTGGTCGGGCCGGGGACGCTGCAGAACAGGTGGCCGCCGCTCATCAGGGTGGGGATCGTCAGCGTTAGCGCGTGCGTCGGGACGTTGTCGATCGACGGGAAGCACCCGTCGTTCACCTGTTGCCGCCGGCACGCCTCGTCGAGTTCCACCGGCTTGATCCGCTTGAGGTCATTGAAGTCGGCGACCGGCGGGTCGTTGAACGCGATGTGGCCGTTCTCCCCGATGCCCAGCAGGACCATGTCGATCGGCCCCTCGTCCAAAAACTCCTCGTACCGCTGGCACTCGATGTCGATCTCGTTGTTCCCGCCGATCAGGAGGACCCGGCCCGGCTTGACGAGGTCGAACAGGTGGTCCTTGAGGTACTTCCCGAACCGCTGCGGGGCGGAGTCGCGCAGGCCGAGGTACTCGTCCATGTGGAGCGCGACGACGCGCGACCAGTCGATGCCGTCGGCCTTGGCGAGCGTCGCCAGCGTCTCGTTCTGCGACGGAGCGGCGGCGAACACGACGCGCGCTTTATCGCGCGTGCCCAGGAGCTCGCGCAGGCGGTCCGCGGCGTCCGCGCCCGCGGCCGCGCCCATCGCCGCCCGGTCCTCAAACACCCGCACCTTCAGTTTGTCGACCTGCTCGCTCTTGATCGGGTTGGGCATTCGCATTCCTTGTTCCGTATGTTCGCGGACAACCGTCTTAACTGTCATCCCGAGGTACTCCGAGGGATCGGGCCTCGAACGTTCGGGGCCGTTCTGCGATGGCAGTCTGCACTCGACGACCGAGCGCCAACGTCGAACGGGCTTCACCACTCCGGGCTGGATCCTTCGCTGCGCTCAGGATGACGGCGCAGTCTGCGTCCTCAAACCTCTTGCATCATCGCCCGGATCGCGTCCAGCGTCATCTTCGAGCCGACGTGTTTCCGCGCGCCGTCCGGCGTGAAGTGCGTCTCGATCGTGAACAGCCCGTCGTACCCGTCGGCCTTGAGCGCCTTGAAGTGCGCGACCCACGCCACGCTCCCCGAACCCAGCGGCACGCACCGCGCCTGCCCGTCGGGCTTCATGTAAGCGTCTTTGAGGTGAACGTGGGCCAGCACGTCCTTCAAATGCCCGTACCCGGCCGGGAACGCCTCGCGCCCGCCGTAGGCTTCGTTGCCCGGGTCCCACAGGGCTTTTACGGCCGGCGAGTTGATCGCCCGGACGATCGGGCCGACCTCGTCGGCGAACCCGCCGTTGCACGACGGCTCGTTCTCGACCAGGAGTTGGATCCCCGCGCGCTCGGCAACGGCGGCCGCGCGCTTCAACTCGCGCACGATGTCGGCGAGGTACTTGGCCGGCTCGTGCTCGCGCCAGAACGAGAAGATTCGGATCCGCGGCGCGCCCAGCGCCTTGGCGATCGCGATCACCCGCTCGAGCTTCTTGTGGTGCGCCTCGACGCTCTCCTCCGCCTGTCCGAACCGGTCGCCCGTCATCACCGGGCGGCTCGGGTCCAGCGCGCACTTGTACAGCGGCGACGCGACCGCCGACACCACCAGCCCCCGCGCGGCCAGCCGGCGCTTGACGTCGGCGACCTGCTCGTCCGTCAGTTCCGCCGTGTTCGTCCCGTCGATGACGCGCACCTCGACGTGCCGCAGCCCCTCGCGGCGGCACCAGTCCAGCGCCTCGTCGAAGTTCGCCGACACCTCGTCCGTCAGAATCCCGACCCGTTCGATCATTGCTCGATCCCTCCGCGCTTCCGACATGGGACCAATTGACCATGGACGATGGACAATTGACAGCCCGCTACTCAACTTTCACCGCCGTCCCCCCGAGCTTCTCCATCACCGCCGCCACCAGCGGGTCCTTCTTCATTTCCTCCAGCAGTTCCGGCGTGATCTTGATCGCCGGCGGGCCCACCGGCTCGGGCGGGGCGACCGGCGCGGGCCGCTCCGGGGCGCGCCGCGCGGCCGGCGGGGGCGCGTTTCGGTTCGGGCCGCCGCCGCCGCCGATCACCGGCGCCTCGGGCGCCGCACTGTTCTGGTCGATCTCGAACTTGACCCCGACGCGCCGCCCGAGCGCCGCCGACACGTGCTCCGTCACCGCCTCGCGCCGCTGCGGGGCCTCGAGCATCTTCAGCATGCCCTCAAACCCCTTGGCGATCGTGATCACCGCCTGCTGGTCGCGCACGGCGGCGAGTTTCGCGTTGGTGAGCAGGCCGTAGAGGCCGGGCTGGTCCTTAACGGCCGACATGACGCTCGCCCACGCGGCGGAGACGTCCACGCCCTGCGGCGCGACGGGTTCCACGTTCACGAACGCATCGGCGGGCCTCACCGGCGTGAGCGCGGGCGCGCCGCCGGACTGCTGCGCGAGGAGTTCGGAGAGGGAGGGGCCGGTGTTGTCCCAGACCTTGCCGGGGCGGGGGAGGTCGTCGTCTTCTTCGTCGAAGGTCAGCGCCTGCGGCGGCGCGACGACGGGCGCGGCGCCGATGCGCTCTGGGGAGGCGGGTGCGGGAGGCGCGACGACCGGCGCGGTATCAACGGTCTTCGGGATGACGGGCGCCACTTCCGCGATCGGCGCTCCCGCGCTCCCCTGCGGGGTCGCTTGAAGCTTCCCCTCCGGGTCGCGGCTAAACGGGGTTGTCGGCGCGGTGTCCACGATCGCTGGCGGCGCGCGAAACGCGCTGACGACCGCACTCTCCCCATCCCCCCCTCTCCCCATCCCGCCATC
>DATHXE010000528.1:0-3067 GCA_035459845.1 Tepidisphaeraceae bacterium
GCACGAACCCGACGCCGCCCGCGCCGCCCGCGCCGGAGGTTCGTCCGGGCGGGGGTGGGCCGGGCGGCGGGCCAGGCGGTGGGATGCCCGGCATGGGTGGTCAGGAGATGAAGGTCGTCGAGAAGTTCGACACCGACAAGAACGGGTGGCTGAGCACGGACGAGCGCAAGGCGGCGCGGGAGTACGTGAAGAAGAACAAGCCGCAGGGGCGGGGGTTCGGCGGCGGTGGGCGCGGATTTGGGCCGGGCGGTCCCGGCGGTGGCGGTCCGGGCGGTGGAGGTGGGCCGGGCGGTGGCGCAGTTCAACCGCCCGCCGGTGGGCCGGGCGCGGGGCCGAATCCGGGTGGTCCGGGTGCGGGTGGTCCCGGCGGTGGAGGCCCGGGCGGTGGGCCGAACGCGGGTGGTCCCGGTGGCGGGCCGGGCGGCGGATTCATGCGGATGGGGCGCGAGCCGGGGAAGCCGGGGCCGAAGGTCGCGGTGGCGGATGCCAAGGTATATTCCGCCGACGTCGGGCTGTTCGAGCCGACGGCGCTGCGCACGATCTTCCTCGAGTTCGACAACGCCGATTGGGAGACCGAGTTGTCCGACTTTCACGGGACGGACGTCGAGGTCACGGCGACGCTGACGGTCGACGGGAAGAAGTACCCGAACGTCGGCGTGCACTTCCGCGGGGCGTCCTCGTACATGATGGTTCCCGCCGGGTCGAAACGGTCGCTCAGCATCTCGATGGACCTGGCGAACAAGAAGCAGCGCCTCTACGGGCACCGCACGCTCAACCTGCTCAACGCCAACGGCGACCCGACGATGCTGCGGTATCCGGTCGCGTCGTTTATCGGGAACCAATTCCTGCCCACGCCACGCGCAAACCTCGCGAAGGTCGTGGTCAACGGCGAGAGCTGGGGCATTTATCCGAACGTCGAACACTTCGATAAGGACCTGATCGCCCACCACTTCGCCAAGGAAAAGAAGGGCGACAAGGATGCGCGGTGGAAGGTGCCGGGCAGTCCGCGCGGCGGGGGCGGTCTGAACTACCTCGGCGACGACCCGGCCGCGTACAAGGCGCGGTACGAGATCAAGTCGAAGGACGACAAGGCCTCGTGGGACGCGCTGATCCAACTCTGCAAGGTGATCAACCAGACGCCGGCGGACCAGTTGGAAAAGGCGCTCGAGCCGATCCTGGACCTCGACGGGGCGCTGCGGTTTTTGGCGTTCGACCTGGTGATCATGAACGAGGACGGGTACTGGATCCGCGACAGTGATTTCAGCATCTACCGCGACGGGTCGGGCAAGTTTCACCTGGTCCCGCACGACCTGAACGAGACGTTCGAGCCGATGGGCATGGGCGGACCGGGTGGTGGCGGCCCGGGCGGGCGTGGCGGCCGGGGCGGGTTTGGCGGCGGCGGTGGCGCACCCGGTGGGGCCCCGGGTGGGGGTGGCGGCGGCGCGAACGCCGAGCCGCGGCCGACGGGTGTGGCGCTGGATCCGTTGTACGGGATGAAGGACGAGCGGAAGCCGCTGCGATCGAAGTTGCTGGCGGTGCCGACGCTGCGGGCGAAGTACCTTCAGTACGTGAAGGAGATGGCCGAGAAGGGGCTGGACTGGGCCAAGCTCGAGCCGCTGGTGAAGCAGTATGTCGGACTGATCGACAAGGAGGTCGAACTGGATACGCGGAAGCTGTCGTCGACGGCGGCGTTCAAGGGCGGCGTGTACAAGGACGCGGCCGGCGCCCCGGGCGGGCGCGGGATGAACCTCCAGTCGTTCATCGAGCAGCGGCGGGCATACCTGCTGAGTCATCCGGAGATCAAGAAGCTGGGGAGTGCGGAGTAGGACGCTTTCGCGTCGCAGATCGGGCGCGTCTCGGGCTCGGCCACTGAAGTGGCACAAGCCTCAGGCAGGAACGTGCGCCGTCTTGACGCTCCGCGGGGTCTTCCCTAGGATCGAATCGGACAACGTGAGGCGGCCCGCGCAGGGTCGCCGGGGCGATTTGACCCGCAGCTTGCGGCCCTAACTGCTAAAGCGCGTCAGGTGTGACGCAGTTTGGGCCATGCTCCATTCGGGGCGTGGTTTTTTTGTTTGGCGTGTCCGGCAAAGCACGCAACCGTCGGCTGCCGCCGGCGGCTATCAAGGGCAGGACGAGCGGGCGAGAACGAGAAGAAACGAGACGCACATGAGCACTGTCACCCAACTGAACGGCGAGCAAGTCAATCGGTATAAGCGGCACCTGATCCTGCCGGAAGTCGGGGTCGAGGGGCAGAAGAAGCTGCTCAACGCGAAGGTGCTGTGCGTCGGGGCGGGCGGGCTCGGGTCGCCGATCTCGCTTTACCTGGCGGCCGCCGGCGTCGGGACGATCGGGATGGCGGACGTGGACGTGGTGTCGCCGTCCAACCTCCAACGGCAGGTGCTGTTCGGGGTGTCGAACCTGGGCGAGGATAAGGTGACGGCGGCGGCCAAGCGGCTGAAGGACTTGAACCCGGAGATCCGCGTCGTCGAGCACAAGACGGTCGTGAACTCGAAGAACGTCATGGACCTGATCAAGGACTACGACGTGGTGATCGACGGGACCGACAACTTCCCGACGCGGTACTGCGTGGGCGACGCGTGCGTGCTGCAGAACAAGCCGAACGTGTACGGGTCGATCTTCCGGTTCGAGGGGATGGTGACGGTATTCGCGCCGCACCTGCAGAACCCGGACACGAAGGAGAAGGGCCCGTGCTACCGGTGCCTGTACCCCGAGCCGCCGGAGCCGGGCATGGTGCCGAGCTGCGCCGAGGGCGGCGTCCTGGGCGTGCTGCCGGGGATCATCGGGACGCTGCAGGCGAACGAGGTGATCAAGCTGATCCTGGGGCTGGGTAAGCCGCTGATCGGCCGGCTGATGACGTTCAACGCGCTGGACATGGAGTTCCGCACGTTCAAGATCCGCCGGGACCCGACGTGCCCGGTGTGCGGGGCGAACCCGACGATCACCGAGCCGATCGACTACGAGCAGTTCTGCGGGATGCCGATCCTGGACGAGAAGTCGCTGGCGGAGACGAAGGACGAGGTGCAGAAGTCCAAGAGCGGCCAACTGG
>DATHXE010000529.1:0-5712 GCA_035459845.1 Tepidisphaeraceae bacterium
GGGGATGGGTCGTAGTCGTCGGCGATTTGGTAAACGTGGAGGCCGAGGACGCCCGGCAGCGGGAGGCGGTGGTCGTCGGCGTACAACTGCAACAGGAACGCGAGTTCCTCGCCGGTGTGCGGCGAGACCGGCGGGCTCGCCGGGAGGTGCGTGGGCAGCCCGCCGATCCGGTCGCGGGCGCCCTGGTGGCCGGGTGTGAACAGCATGTAGTGGGCGAGGGGCATGGGGGGTAGCGTGAGGGACGGCGGTGGCGCGTACGACTAGGCTTCGCGTTTCTCCAGCGGCACGATGAACTCGCCGAACACCTCGGCGAACGGGCGCGGCGTCACCGGCGTGCCGAGGCGGGCGGCGGCGGTGCGGCAGAGGCGGCGGAGGACGTCCCACACGCCGTAGATGACGGGGTCGACGCCCTGGTCATTCGCGCCCTGCTCGTCGCGGATGACGCGCGGGTGGGCGACCAGCCAGGGGTAGGTGGCGGTCGACTGAATCATGAGCTTGACGAGCGCGATGATCTCCCAGCAGGCCTGGCTCAACTCGGGGTCTGGGAAGATCTCGCCCTTGCGGGCCCGCGGCACGAGGACGCACAGGGCGATGAACCGCGCGTCCCGCGTCTCGCACCACGCGTCGACGTCCTCGAGCCAGACGGGGGCGGAAAGCTCGGGGAAATACCGCTCCTGCTCGGCCTCGGATTGGGCGAAGATCGCGACGAGCTCGTCGAGGTAGGGGCGGCCGGGCATGGGGGAATGGTAGTGGCGCGTGGCGGCGTTCGCACGTGTGCAGGCCTTACGCATGGGCCTCCGGCGGCCCCCCCTGCCGTGGGCGGTGCGACCGTACTGGCGGCAGCTTCCCTACTCGTTGTCCTTGGCCAACTGCTTGAGGAATTTGTCGACCACTCTGGTCACGTCGATCGTGCCCAGGTCGGCCTTCGGGACTATCCCGTAGCCGCTGGCCGTCCACGTCATGGCCAGATGTACTTCTCCGAGCCGCTCCATGGTGACGATCTCCATGACGACCGCCTGCACCGCGTAGAGGTACGAGTCTTCGCCGTCGCGCTTGGTCGCTTCGACCGACACGACCAGCTTCGGAACCAGAAGCCTGGCGTCGGCCGGCGTGCCAAGTTTGACGCCGGCTTTGCGGAGCCGCCCCTCTACCTTCTCCTTGAAACCCGCCAGGTCCCCGTCGGCGGGCTTGGCGTCGCCGTCAACGGTCACGACGACGATCACCTTGTCGATGCCCCTGAGCGGTTTCCGCGGCTGGGCGGAACTGGGGGTCGCCGTAAGGACGACGGCGAGCGTCACGACGATAGCAATCATCCGCTTCATATCACTCCACTGGTCGGTGTACGCGGCCGTCGTCGCGCCCGGTTTCGGCGGACAGCGCACGTCGGTCTCCGTCCCGCGACAAGTCGCTGGGCTCCCTTTTTGTTCATCCTTCATCCTTCCGCCTTCATCCTTCTTCCCCCGCGGTTACCGCGGCTTCTCCGGGGCCGGGAACTTCTCGCCGGCCAGCGCCTTTTTCGCCGGGCCGCCCCACTCGGGCGTGGGCTCGTAGGTCCAGTCCTTGATCAGCATCGGGGCCGAGCCGGGGTGGAGGCTGAAGCCGGTCCAGTGCAGCTTGTGTTGCTGGACGAAGCCGAGGAAGCGGGGGACCCACGTGGCCGCGTCCTCCTGGTGCTCGGCGGGCATGAACGCGAACTTCTTCGTGTTCGCGCCGCACTCGCTGACGATGATCGGGTACCGGTCGGCCACGCACATCACCTTGGTCATCCAGTCGCGCTTCTGGGCGTAGATGTGGGCGGCGTACATCAGGCCGTTGCCCCCCTTCTCGTCGAGGGCGAAGCCGTTGGCGACGCCGGTGAGGTCGTAGGCCCAGTCGAGCCCGCCGGCGATAATGACGTTCTTCGCGCCGGTCTCGCGGACGGCGTTGACCAAGGCTTGCACCCCCACCGAGTGGAAGCCCTTCTTGCCGGCGGCCTTTTCCTCGGGGGTGAGGAAGTTGTCCTCGTCGGCCGGGGCCTTCTTGTCTTCGACGAAGCCGCCGTTGCGCCAGACTTCCCACGACGTGCCGTGCGGCTCGTTGAAGACCTCGAACACGACGGCCGGGTGGTTCTTGTACTTGGCGGCGCAGTCCTTCCAGAACTCGACGTGCTCGCGCTTGGGGGCGCGGAAGCGGTGCAAATCGAGCATCGTGTACGCCCCGCGGTTGGCGGCCAGGACCACGACGTTGTCGACCAGTTCGCGGTAGGCCTTGCCGCCGTCGGTCTGGCCCGAGCCCTTGCCGAACCAGAAGGTCTCCTGGATCGGCAGGCGGATGATGTTGGCCTTCCAGTCGTCGATCGCGACGAGCGTGGACTTCATCACGCGCTCGCCCTTGTGATTCCACTGCAAGCTGTCGACGTTGACGCCCTGGAGCCAGATCTCCTTGCCGTCCTTCGTGAGCGTCTTGGTGCCCTCGACGCGCAGCTCCTGCGGGAACTTGGCGGGGTTGGGCTGCTCGGGGTCGATCTGCGCGGCCTTGTCGAGGACGGCCTTCGCCTCGGCGGCGGCGATCAGCACGGCCGGGTCGACGGGTTTCAATGAGAGGTTATCCAGGTCCAGCGTGCCGCTGGCGGCCTGGAAGAGGGCGGGCATCAGCACGAGCGTGACCGCGCCCTCGGGCACGAGGAACTGCTTGCTCTTGTCGACCCAGCCCTCGGTGTTCTTGCTCGCGCCGGCCGGCGAGGCTTCGGAAATCTTCTTCCCGTCCGCGCCCAGGAACTGGAAGAGGATGCGGGCGTCGAAATAGTTCTCCTTGCCGCGTTTGAAGTCCGCCAGGCGGTACGACCACTTGAACTCCAGCGCCTTGGCGTCCTTCGGAAGGTCGATCGGCCGGTAGAGCATGACCATCTTGCCGGCCTCGGGGCTCTTGAAGCGCAGGAAGCGGTTGTCGCCCTCGGTCTCCCATGAGAGGTTCTCCTTCATCGCCCCCCACTTCTCCGGCACCTCTCCTTTGCCCAGCGTTTGGAAGTTCCCGTTGGCGATCAGCTCGCCCTCGGTGCCCGCGTTCTTGGCGGCGTTCGCCTGTCGCTTCTCGGCGGCGGCGGCCTGCTTGGCGGCGTCCGCCTCGGCCTTGGCCTTGTTCGCGGCCTCGATCGGCGCGGGGTCGGTCGCCTTGAGCGAGAGATCGTCGATGTCGAACGACCCCGCCTCCACGCGGAAGAGCGTCGGCATGATCTCGAGCGTGAGCCCCTCCTCGGGAACCAGGAACGACACCTTCTTCTCGATCCAGTCCGAGTTCTTGTTCGTGTTGGGCGCGGGCAGCTTCCCGGCCACCTTCTCGCCCGCCGCGTTCTTCCACTGCAGCATGATCCGCGCGTCGAACCACGCCTGCTTGCCCTTCTTGAGGTCCGCCGTCCGCTGCCGCCAGGACATCTCGATCGCCTTGACGTCCTTCGGCACGCGCACCTGGCGGTACGTCATGACCATCTCGTCCGGCTTGCTCGCGGCTAGGTGCAGGTAGCGGTTCTCCCCCTCCTTCACGTACGACGCCCCGCCCTTGGCCGCGGGCCAGTGATCGGGCGGGCCGTCGGGCATCGTGGCGGATTGGAAGTCGCCGTTGGGCAGCAACTCGGCGGCTTGCGTTGGGAGGGCGAAGAGCGAGAGGAGGAAAATGGCGCGGAAGAGCATGCGGTTCTCGTTGCTGGGGTTGCGGGGCGGCCGTCGCCCGCGGGTCGGAAGGGCGATCATACCGCGCGGGCCGGGCGGAGGCACGGGGGGCACTACGGGCGGACGTAGTCAACGCTTGGGCTCCTCGTCCATGGTCGGGAACATCACCTGAGCATCGGGGCCGAAGTTGCGGGAGGCTCGCTCTGTTATGCACAACCGAAACAACTCGCCCAGTCTGCCATGTTGGGGGCATGCAGCTCACGCTGCGTTAGGCGCCGGTGCGTCAAATAGTAGAGAACCCTTGATTTCCCTTGCCCGCCCCCATCCCGCGGGCTAGATTTCGCGTGCGGCGCACGCCTCCGGAGGGTCGTGTACGCCCGCGTCCGTTTGTAGATGGATTCTCCCTATGATCCGGTCTCTTTGGGTTGCGGCGGTCGCGGGGGTGTTGGGCGTCGCCGCGCCGGCGGGGGCCGCGCCGACGCTGCTCACGGACCCGTTCACCGACGGGCAGAAGGTCGGCGGTGCGGACAACAGCGGGATCAACTGGTGGGACCGCAGCGCGAACAACTCGCTGACGGTTGGCGCGGACCCGACGCTCGGCTCGTCGATGCTCTTCTCGATCGTCACGACCAGCCGCAGCTTCACCGGCGTGCTCGTGGGGCAGAAGCTCGACCTGGTGAACGACGGGGATTCCATCGACCTGAAGTTCGACTTCCGGTTCGTGGCGGGCCCGAATAACAGCACGGCCGGAATCACGTTCGGCCTGTACAACTCGAACAACTCGCCGGTCACGGCGGAAGACACCGTCGAACAGGACAACGACTTCGGCTTCCGGGCGGACTTCGGGTCCGGCACGACGAGCGCGATCTTCATCGGCAAGGAGTCGAACAGCACCGCGGGCGGGACCGGGAGCGGCACCCCGGCCGGCGACACGCTCGCGGTCGGGCTCAACCCCGGGTCGATCCCGGTCGCGGTGAACGACCAGCTCAAGCACTCGGCGCAGATGACGCTGACCAAGTCGCCCACCGGCGTCGACGTCGCGGTCTATTACGACAGCGTGCTGGTGGCGAGCGGGACGAGCACGTCGCCGTTCACGAGCTTCGACGAGATCGTCATCGGGCAGGTGGGCGGGGCGAACTACCGGATCGACAACGTGGTCCTCGCTTCGAACGTCCCGGAGCCGGGGGTGGTGGGGATCGTGGGCGCGGCCGTGGCGGTGCTGGGGATGCGCCGTCGGCGCAATCGATGATCGATCGACACGGGGAATGATCTGATGCGCGCGACAAGGTCGCAGGACTCTCTCGCGCTGCGCGCCTCTCAACCCCGCGCCGTCGCTCGGGTATAACTCCCCGCCATGACCCTTCCCTTCCGCCGCGCGCTCGTCGCGACCCTCGCGCTCTCGTCCGCCTGTATCGCCGCCGATTGGCCGCAGTGGGGCGGCACGCCGGGGAAGAACATGGTGTCGAGTGAGGCGGGGTTGCCGGTCGAGTGCGTGCCGGGGAAGGTCGACGACGAGACCAAGAAGCTCGACACGGCCGAGGCGAAGAATTTGCGGTGGGCCCAGCGGCTGGGCGGGCAGACCTACGGCAACCCGACCGTCGCCGACGGCAAGATCTTCGTCGGCACCAACAACGAGGCCCCGCGCGACCCGAGGTACACGCGCGCGTCGGCCGAAGACCCGGCCAAGCGCGAGGCGATGGACGTCTCGTGCCTCTACGCGTTCAACGAGGCGGACGGGAAGTTTCTCTGGCAACTCGCCGTGCCCAAGCTGACGGGCGGCAAATATGTCGACTGGGAGAACATCGGGATCTGCTCGTCGCCCGCGGTGGACGCGGCGAACAAGCGCGTGTACGTCGTGACCAATCGGTGCGACGTCGTCTGTCTCGACACCGAGGGGCTGGCGAACGGGAACGAAGGGCCGTTCGTCCGCGAGGCGGAGTACGTCGCGGGGTACATCGGGGACGCGCCCAAGGCGGGGAAGCCGCAACTGCCGGCGCCCAGCGCGACGGACGGCGACATCGTCTGGCACTTCGACATGTACAACGAGTTGGGCGTCTACCCGCACTAC
>DATHXE010000530.1:0-4299 GCA_035459845.1 Tepidisphaeraceae bacterium
ACCCCGGCCCGAGGCGCGGGCGGCGCGCTTCGGGATGCCGCCCAAGGGTTTGACGCGGACGACCTGCTCCTGGTCTGCGGGGCCAAGCAGGTGGCCAACGCGCACCTGGGGCGGTGGGCACGGGCGATGGCGGCGTGCGACGCGGACCTGGTGCTGGGCTCGACCGCCGACCGCAGTTTGGTCGACGTGTTCGCGGTTCGATCGGGCGCGTTGGCGGTCGTGCCGGGCGTCGGGTTTTGCGACTTCAAGGAGCAAGCGGTGCCGTTGATCGCCCGGCGCCACCGCGTGGAACTGATGACCTTCGACGAATCGCCCGTCCGCCCCGTGCGGCAGATCGCGGACTACCTCTCGATCGTCAGGCGGTCGGACGACGACGGCGGCGGCGGCGTTCTGATCGAGGCGGGGGCGCACGTGGCCGCGGGCGCCCGGGTGAGACACTCGGTCGTCCTGGCGGGCGGGCGCGTGGCCGCCGGGGCCGTGGTGGTCGATTCGGTGGTCGGGCCGGGCGCGACGATCGGGGCGGGCCAGGTGGTCGTGCGGCAGGCGGTCGGGGGCCGGTCGGGCGTGGTGGCGAGACTGTGACGATGGCAAAGTCGAAAGCCAACAAGTCGACCCGGCGCGTGCCGGCCGCACCCGCGGTCGCGGTCATGCCGCCGGCGTCGCGCCTGTCGACGTGGCACGCCGGGTACGCGCTCGTGTTGCTGGGCGCCGCGGTGTTCGCCACGTCCGACGCCTGGCGCGACATCTGGAATTACGCGTGGAACGACGAGGAATCGAGCCAGGTCCTGCTGGTTCCGCTGGTCGTCACCTGGTTGGTCTGGGTGCGCCGGCACCGGCTCGCCGGGCTCGCGCCGACCGGGGCGACGGTCGGGCTGGTCCTGATCGGTGCCGGGTGGGCGTTGTCGACCTACGGGTATCGGGCCCGCGTGCAGACGCTGTGGCACGGGGGCGCCGTGGTCATGGCCTTCGGCTGCGTCGCGACGGCGCTGGGCTGGCCGGTGATGCGGCGACTCCTGCCGGCGGTGTTCGTGCTGCTGTTCCTGATCCCCGTGCCGTCGACGGGGCGGCGCCTGCTGGCCGTGCCGCTCCAGACGTGGACGGCCCAGATGACTCAGGCGGTGTGCGAAACGTTCGGGATGGCGGTCGAGCGGAGCGGGAACCTGCTGCTGATCAACGGCACCAGCGTCGCGGTCGCCGAGGCGTGCAACGGCATGCGGATGGTCTTCACGCTGTTCCTGGTCTGTTACACGTTCGCGTTCGTCACCCCGCTCAAGGCCGGGTCGCGGCTGACGGTTTTGGTCCTGAGTCCGGTCGTGGCGATGGTCTGCAATGTGATCCGCCTGGTGCCGACCGTCTACGTGTTCGGCCACTACTCGAAAGAGTCGGGCGAGCGATTCCACGACATCGGCGGGTGGGTGATGTTGATCCTGGGGTACCTGTTGCTGTCGGGCGTGGTCGGGCTGAAGCGGTGGATGCTGGCGTCGGCCGAGCCGTCGGGCGTGACGCCGGTGGCCCGCCCCCGGGGGGGTGTGGCGTGACCATGCGTACCGTCGATCGGGTCGCGCGGGTGCTGGCCGTGGTGCTCGTGGGCGTCGCCGTAGCCGAGCGGGTGTCGCACATCCCTCCGGCGAGCGCCGCGGCGTACCACGCGCGGGTCGCGGCGGCGTTCGGGGCGTTCCCGCGGACGAGCGGGAATTGGACGTCGGCCGACCGACCCGTGCCGGAGGCGGCGAGGCGGTTGCTCCGCCCGAACGTCATCCTCAGCCGGTCGTACACGAACGCCCTGACCGGGCGGCGGTGCTCGGTTCTCCTGGTTCATTGCAGCGACGCCCGCGACCTGCTCGCGCATTACCCCCCGAACTGCTACCCGGGCCACGGGTGGAAGCAGGTGACCGCGGTGCCCGCCCGGTGGGAGCCGACGGGAGCGGTGGGCGGGGCCGTCGGGGGCACCGTGTACGAGTTCTCGCGCGGCGAGTTCGAGAGTGCCGGGGGGATCGCGGTCGGCAACGTCATGATCCTCCCCGACGGGCGCTTCAGCCCGGACATGGAGGGCGTCGAACTGGCGGCCGCCGACCCCGTCCGGCGGCACTTCGGCGTGGCCCAGATGCAGGTGATCATGGACGGCGGCGCGACCGACCTGGAGCGCGCCGACCTGGTGACGGAGATGCTGGCCCTCCACGCCCCGTTGGTGAGGGAACTCCAGTCCCCGTGAGTCGGAGGTCGCGCCACCCGATCGGGTCGGCGGGTCGTTCTCGGTTAGTCAAGGAGAAAGCTCTTGGACGTTGTCGACCAAAGCAATGGGGTTCGTGCGCGGGGTCGCGCGGCGCGGGCCGCCGACGACGCCGCCGAGTCCGACGGCGGCGCACAACTGCTCGTCTGGCTCCAGGTGCACTTGCGCGGGCGGTACCTGATCGTCACGGTGCTCGCGGTGCTCTTCGGCGGGGGCCTGGGATACCTCGGATACCGGACGGGGGCGCCCACCTACCGCAGCACGGCGTACATCCAGGTCGTCAAGCCGCTGGCGAAGGTCGTGCGGATCGAAGACCCGACCGACGACCTGGAATCGTTCCTCGCGGCGCAGTCGGCGCTGTTGAAAGGCGGGCGCGTCGCGGCGTCGGCCGTGGCCTCGCCCGAGTGGCAGCAGGCCAAGCAGGGCGGCGGGCTGGACCAGGCGGACGAGTTCGCCGCCGCGGTCACGGTGGCGGCGAAAGACAAGATGTTGTTCGTGTCATTCGACGACGCCGACCCGCGCACGGCGGCGATCGGCCTGAAGGCCCTGTTGGCCGAGTACAAGGTCCAGTACGCCCAGACCGAGGCCGAGACCAACGCCGCCCGGACGGGCCCGCTGAGCCTCCAGGAGACGGCGGCGAACAACGAGGTCAACTTCCTTCGCGGCGAGATCGAGGGGGTCGCCAAGGAGTTCAAGACGGACGACGTGTCGGCCAAATACCTGATCCGCGCCGAGGCCGCCGAGCGCTTCGAGGGGCAATTGGCCGAACTCCGGTCGCACCTGCAGGCGGCGACGCAGCCGACGGCCGCGAGGCCGGCTGCGGACTACAACGCGTCGGCCGGACTTATCGACCAGATGGACATCGAGGAGTTGGCGCAGCGCGACACCGCGCTCCGCGGCCTGGTGGCCGAACGGGTGGCCGGCGAGCAGGAACTCCGGCGGCTGACGGTCGGCAACAAGTTCGGCGACACGCACCCGGCGGTCGAGCGGGCCGTCAACACGCTGGCCCAACTCGAAGCGGACATTGCCGTCCGCGCGCAGGCCGTGCGCACCATGTTGAAGCGGCCGCGTCCGGCCACGGCCACCGTGCTGGACGTGGGCGAACTCGACGTGCGCATCAAGGCGACTGAGAACCGGCTGAACTTTGAGGCCGAAGAGGTGCGCAAGCTCGGCGTGGCGAACCGGAAGCTCAACGACCTGAAGGCCAGGCTGCGGGCGGCCGAGGACAAAGCCCGGGCGCTCCGTGGCCGGTACGACCAGATCACGCTGGAGACGACCAACGCGAACCGGGTGCTCATCCCGACCGAGGGCATGGTCTCGGCCAAGCCGGTGACGGACACGCGCCCGCGGTTCGCGGCGGTCGGGGCCGTGCTCGGGTTGATCCTGGCGGTCGGCCTGGTGCTCTTGCCGGCCTTACTGGACCGGCGCTTCCGGTCCGCCGACCACACCCGGACGACGCGGTCGCTCGGCCCGATCCTGGGCGTGCTGCCCGAACTGCCCGAGCACCTCACGGACGAAAGCGCGACGGCGATCGCGGCGCACAGCGTCCACCGGACGCGCACGCTCCTCCAGGCCGTGCACCGCGGGCGCGCCGGGGCGCAGATCCTCGGGGTGACCAGTTCGCAGGCCGGGACGGGCAAGACCAGCCTGGCATTGGCCCTCGGGGTGTCGTACGCGACCGCCGGGAGCCGCACGCTGCTGGTCGACTGCGACCTGGTCGGCGGGGGGCTGAGCGGACGGGTCGGGCAGATGATGCGGCGGCGCGTCGGGGACGTGCTGGTGGACGCGGGCGTGATCACGCCCGAACAACTCGCCGACGCCATCCTGCGGACGACACCCGGGGGGCGGCGGCTGGGCGAGGTGTGCGTCGAACTCGGGTATGCCGAGCAGGGCGACGTCGAGCGGGCGATGGACCTGCGGTGCGGGCGGCGGGCCGGGATCATGGACGCGCTCGACGGGGCCCACCTGGACGCGTGCGTGTCCGAGACGGGGTTCCCGGGGTTGCAGGTGCTCCCGCTGGGCGGGGCCGAGGCCGCCGACTGTGCGAGCATTTCACCCGCCAAGCTGGA
>DATHXE010000531.1:0-6236 GCA_035459845.1 Tepidisphaeraceae bacterium
CTCGATCGCCTTGGCGTCCTCGGCCCGGCGGTCGTACAGCGTCGCCAGCCGGAACGCGGCCTGCTCGTGGTCCGGGTTCTCGTTCAGCGCCCGCTCGTAGAACTCCAGGGCCTTCTCGTGCAGCGAGCCGTTGTCGGCCTCGACGCCCTTCTTGAAGTATTCCTCGGCCGCGCGCTCATTGATCGACGAAACGGAAGATTCGCTCATAAGTGGATCGGGGTGAGTGAGAACTGTGTTCGAACCGGATCGCCCCGCGGAGCACCAGCGCCCGCAGGATTGAGATCAACTGATAAAAGCGCGTGGGAGAGGTGTCAACGGCCCCGAAACGCACCCGTTACGCACACGCACCCCTCCGTATCCGTCTGATTCAACACGACTTAAAGACCAATGTGAACGCAGATGCCGCCCTCCCCGAGCCAAATAGTCAGAATCGTGCTTATTTTTCTTCCTCCGAACCTTTGCGCTCTTTGCGTCTTTGCGGCCCTCCCGCTTGCGCAGTAGTCATCGCGACTTACCCCGCGTATCCTGCGACTCGCGCGGAGGTTACGTTGCACCAGCGGATCGCCATTTTCGCCAACCCGATCGCCGGACGGGGGAAGGGCCGGCGGCTCGCCGAATCGCTCGCCGAGCGGTTTCGCCGGGAGAGTTGGGACGCGCGCGTGGTTCTGGACCACCCGCTCAAGGCCGCGCCCGAAGTCACCGCCGACATCACCGCCGCCGTCTCCATCGGCGGCGACGGCACGCTCCGCTCGGTCGTCGAGCGCGTGACGGATCACGGCGCCAACGAAGGGCCGGGCGTGATGGTCGTGCCGATGGGCACGGCTAATCTGATGGGCCGACATTTGGGCGTCGCGCTGTCGATCCGCGGGCTCGAAGAGCGCGCCGTCGCCGCGCTGAAACGCGACCGCATCGTCCACCTCGACACCGGCGTCGTCCGCACCGCGCCCGCGGACGGCGGCGCGCCCGTCCGGCGACTGTTCCTGCTCATGGTCGGCGTCGGGATCGACGGCGCGATCGTGCACGCGCTGGACCGTGTCCGCCGCGGTCCGATCGGCATCGCCAGCTACTTCCGGCCCGCGTTCGAGACACTCGCGGGCTACGCCTACCCGCGCATTTCCGTCGAGGTCGACGGCCGGTCCGTCTGGGCGATGCGCCAGGGCGTCTGCTGGGTCGGCAACGTCAAAGAGTACGGCACCGGGTTCGAGATCCTCCCCCACGCCCGCTCGGACGACGGCGTGCTCGACGTCTGCATCATGCCGGCGCGCTCGCCGGGCGAGCTGATCAACCACTTCATGACCGCGGCGCTCGGAGAACACGTCCACGGGGAGGGCGTGGTGTATACGAAGGGTTGCAAGGTCCGCGTCACCGCCGACCGACCCGTCGAGTTGCAGGCGGATGGAGATCCGGCGGGGTTTACGCCCGCGGAGATGGAGTTGTCGACGGTGCGGGTGGGGTTCATTGCGCCGTGATACGGACCGTAGCATCCGCGCCCGATCCATGGACAATGGACCATTGACCATGGACATCACCACCGTCATCACCCGCCCCGCCACGTCGCTGTTCGTCATTGCCGGCCCGTGCGTGATCGAGTCGCTCGACCTCTGCCTCGAGATCGGCCGGCACGTCAAGTCCGTCTGCGATTCGCTCGGCCTGGGCTACGTCTTCAAGGCTTCGTTCGACAAGGCCAACCGCTCGTCGAACGCGTCCTTCCGCGGGCCGGGCCTGGAGAACGGCGTGAAGATCCTCGAGCGCGTCAAATCCGAGCTGGGCGTGCCCGTGTTGACCGACGTGCACGAGTCGTCGCACCCCGCGAAGGTCGCGCCCGTCGTCGATCTCCTTCAGGTCCCCGCCTTCCTCGCCCGGCAGACGGATCTGCTGCACGCGTGCGGCGCGACCGGCCGCGCCGTCAACATCAAGAAGGGCCAGTTCATGGCCCCGGGCGAGATGGCCCTCGCCGTCCAGAAGGTGCGTGCCGCGCAACTCGATCCGCAATCCGCAATCCGAGATCCGAAATCTCAGGACTCAGCACTCGGCACTCAGCACTCTCCCATCCTCCTGACCGAGCGCGGCACCTTCTTCGGTTACGGCCGGCTCGTCAACGACTTCACCGGCCTGGCCGTCATGGCCCAGACGCACTGCCCGGTCGTGTTCGACGTCACGCACTCGACCCAGCTCCCCGCCGGCCTGGGCACGACCAGCGGCGGACACCCGGAATACTCCCCGCTGCTCGCCCGCGCCGCCGTCGCCGCGGGCGTGCAGGGCCTGTTCCTCGAGTGCCACCCCGACCCGAAGAACGCCAAGAGCGACGCCGCGACGATGCTCGGGCTGACGGACGTCGAGCCGCTGCTCAAGGCGTGTGCGGACATCGCCAAGCTCCGCGCGTCGTGGTCCTGAGCGATTCGCGCAACCGGCGGTCCCACCGTCAATGCCGTACTTAGCGGTCGCACCGAAGGTGCACGTGAGCCCCCGCCGACTTGTTGGGCGCGCGCGCTTTGATCTCGATCCAATTCCGGTTGAAATGCCGCACCATGCCCGCAAAGAAGCCCACCCTCACCCACCTCGACGACGCCGGCCGGGCGAAGATGGTCGACGTCGGCGCCAAGGCCGCGACCGCGCGGCGGGCGGTCGCCGAGGGGTACGTGATGCTGCTGCCCGAAACGCTGCGTGCGATCGCCGAGGAGCGGGTGCCCAAGGGCGAGGTGCTGGCCGTCGCGCGGGTGGCCGGGATCATGGCCGCCAAGCGCACGGGCGATCTCATCCCGCTCTGCCACCCGCTGCCGGTCGAGAGCGTGGAGGTCGACTTCGACTTGCCGAGTTTCGAACCCGAGGACGGCGAGGAGCGCGTCCGCCTGCGCGTCAAAGCCGTCGCGAGTCTGACCGGCAAGACCGGGGTCGAGATGGAGGCGCTGACCGCCGTGAGTGTCGCCGCGCTGACGGTTTACGACATGTGCAAGGCGATCGACCGCGGGATCACGATCGACGGGGTGCGGCTGCTGGAGAAGACGGGAGGAAAATCGGGGACGTGGGTCGCGCCGTAGGGTGGGCACTGCCTACCGATCGCGCGCGACACGCGCTCGACCATTTCGAGGGTGCCATGCCCTCGCACCGCTCCGATGAACTCAATTCGCGAAAGGGGTACCGTCGCGGGGCGTGGGCATGCCCCGGAGGCGTTGGATTTCCAAATCGAGAACCACCGGGGCATGCCCACGCGAGCCGAATGCGCCATTTCCCCGATCGACTCCGTGGGCGGCTCGCGAGGGCATGGCACCCGGAACCGCCCCGTCTCGAATCAGAACTCCCGCCGCTGCCGTGCCGTCGCGATGTTCAGGATCTTGCGGTATTTCGCGACCGTGCGGCGGGCGAGGTCGATGCCCTGCTCTTTGAGCTTGTCGACGATCTCGTCGTCGTTCAGCGGGTTATTCTTGTCCTCGTTGTCGATGATGATCTTGAGCTTTTCCTTCACCGCGTCCCACGACATGTCCTCGCCTTCGGCGTTGGTCGTCCCGCCGGAGAAGAACCGGCGGAGGGGGAACACGCCGCGGGGCGTCTGGATCCACTTCTCGCTGACCGCCCGCGAGACGGTCGCGACGTGAATGCCGAGCTGGTCGGCCACGTTGATCATCGGCAGGGGCTTGAGGTGCTCCGGGCCGTTCTCGAAGAACTCCTTCTGCGCGTCCACGACGACCCGGATGACCCGGGCGATCGTCCCCTTCCGCTGTTCGATCGATTCGAGCAGCCACCGCGCGTTGCGGACGTTGTTCGACAGGAACTCGCGCGTCTTTTTATCGACGGACTTGTCCTTGAGCATCTTCCGCCACTTCCCGCCGATGTAGAGGCCCTCGGCCGGGTCGTTGGCCATGCGGATCTCGTACTTGCCGGTGTCCTCATCCCGCCAGATGAACGCGTCGGGGGTGATCGGCGGGGCCTCGTCGACCCCGATCTGCTTGCCGGGGTGCGGGTGCAGGCGGCTGAGCCGGCGGACGGCGCGCTTGATCGCGTCGATCGGCACGCCGAGCTTCTTGCTGATCTGCGGGTAGCGGTTCATCTCCAGATCTTTGAGATGGTCGCTCACCAGCGCCTTGGCCAGCTCGAAGTCGTCGTCCTCGTTGTCGGGGTCTTCCTCGAGCTGGGCGATCTGGATCAGCAGGCACTCGCGGAGGTCGCGCGCCCCGACGCCGGCCGGCTCGAGCGTCTGGATCAGCTTCAGCGCCTTGACCAGGTTCTCGGTCGTGACCGGCTTCTTCGACTCCTTCTGCACCGTCTCGAAGTCGCCGCGGAAGTAGCCCTGGTCGTCGATGTAGTTGACCAGAATCTCGCCGGCCTCGAGCACCTCCTTCGGCGCCTCGATGAAGTGCCACTGCTCCAAGAGGTGGTCGGACAAATTCCCCGCCCGGTCGGGCGAGTTGTTCAGCGCGTCCATCTTCTTGTCCCGCTCGCCGTCGTAGCTCGACGGCTGGCGGTACTCCATCCGGGTGGAGTTGGTGATGAACTCCTCATTTTCGAGGAGGGCCGAGAGGCGGTCCAGGCGGTCGAAGTCTTCGGCGCTGTCGCCGTGGTCCTTGATGACGAGCGAGTGCTCGTCCTCGGTCATGTCCGCCCGTTCCGGCAGGTCTGCCAGCTCGGGCGGGGTCTCATCATTGACCGTGACGTCGTGCTCAAGATCGCCGTCGCGGAGCTCCAACACGGGGTTGGATTCCATCTCCTGTTCGATCTTTTCCTCCAGCGCCATGAGGGGCAACTGGAGGATCTCCATCGACTGGATCATGCGCGGCGTGAGGAGCTGCCGCATCTCCTGGCGCTGCGAAAATGACTGTGATAACTGCATGTTGACAAATCACTTAGACCATCGACCGGGCGACGGGCACGCGTTTTGCTGGTGGCTATTTATAGATCGGACTTCGGGCCGGGTAAAGCGGAAAATCACCGGAACGTTCAATTGGTTCGCGACGCCTGACGTGGGGTTAGTCCTACCGGTCACCCGCCGGTATAAGTGCTGAGCCTTATGCAATCGCTGTGCCGCGTCACCATTCTCTGCATCGGTACGCTGCTTGTAGCGAGCGCGTGCGACAAGCCGGCCCCCTCAGCCGATCCCCGAGCGACAAAGAAGATCGTCATCTTGTCCACGTCGTACCCGTTGGCCGACCTGGCGCGGCGCGTGGGCGGGTCGGCGGTGGACGTGCAATGGCTGTCCGAGGGCGGCGAGCACCCGGGGTCGGTGGCGGACACGCCGGAGTTGCGGCGGCGCGCGTCGGCGGCGCGGGCGGTCATCACCGCCGGCCCGGGGGATGTGTACGCGACGCACGACCTGTCGGACGATGACCGGCGCGCGCGGGTGATCGAGCCGCACCGGATGCCGAGCGCGGGGCAGGCGGCCGGCGACGCGCGGGCCTATACCTACCTCGACCCGCTCGTGGCGGCGGAGGTCGCCGGGGCGATGGCGGATCGGCTCAGCGTGGTCGACCCGGCACGGTCCGCCGAGTTCGCGAAGAACCTGGTGACTGTGCGCGAGTCGCTGACGGCGCTGGACGCGGAGTGTCGGGCGGCGCTCGCCAAGCGTGGGACAAAACAGGTGCTGGTGGTTCGGCCGATCTACGGGGCGTTTCTTAAGCGGTACGGTCTGGAACAGGTCGCGCCGATCGCGGGGCCGGAGAGTGGGTTGAGCGACGCGGACTTCAAGGCGCTGGCGGCCGCCGCGCGGCGGCACGGGCTGACGACGGTCTACGTGGACCGGTACGCGCCCGCGCCGGTGAAGCAACAGATCGCCGACCGGACGGGATTGAAGATCAGGACGCTCGACGCGACGGGCACGAGCGCGGGGCACGGGAATGATTCGTACGAGAAGGTGGTGCGGTGGAATTTGAAGGAGCTCGCGGAGTAACGATTAACGATTAATGCTTGAGGGGTAGGTCGGGATCGGGACGCGTCCCGCGGCGTGCGATAGAATAGCCAGGCCCCCTTAAGCATTAATCGTTACTCGTTACGGTCCCCCCCATGCCCTCCCCCGTCATCAGCTTCGACCACGTCGACTTCGCGTACGGCGACCAGCAGCCGGTGCTGCAGCACGTGACGCTGACCGTGGAGGCGGGGTCGACGCTCGGGCTGATCGGGCCCAACGGCGGGGGGAAGACGACGATGATGCGCCTGATGCTCGGGCAGCACCGGCCGACGCGCGGGAAGGTGACGGTCGCGGGCTTGACGCCGCGGCAGGCGGTGCGGCGCGGGGACGTGATCGGGTA
>DATHXE010000532.1:0-20264 GCA_035459845.1 Tepidisphaeraceae bacterium
GTGAGCCCGTCGAGAGCGGGGCGAGGGAGACGCGGTCACTGATTCGTATACACCTTGTGCCGCGGCCGCCCGCGCAGGATCTCCGCCTTCCCCCACGACGTCACCTGCTTGAACTCCGGCGACCGGATGAACGCCGTGAACGCCTCCTGCGTCTCCCACTCGCTGAGGATCACGTACGAGCCGACGCTGGCGACGTCCTCGTACATCCGCGACTCGACGTGCCCGGGGACGGACTTGAGGAAGTCGATCGTCTTGAGGAAGGACGACTCGAATTCCTCCTCCTTGCCGGGGATGACGTCGTAGTGCATGCCGACGGTGGTGAGTGACATGGGGTGGGGTCCTTCGCAGGGCGATGGGCAAAAACGTAAAGTCGTGAAGGCGCCGAGCAGTCTTTTGTGTCTTACGCTCTCCGCGCAATTCCCGGTGGTGCGACCGATGTTACCAGAGCAGGTCTTTGCCGAGAAAGACCGGGCCGTCCGTGCAGGCGAGTTTGTAAATCCAGTCCTTGCCCTCGAACGCCGCCCCGTCCCGCTGCGGGTCGCGCTTCAGGCGGATGCAGCAGGACTGGCACGTCCCCATGCCGCACGCCATCGCGCGCTCCACGGCGACCTGGCACTCGACCCCGCGCGCGCCGGCGATGTCGGCGACGCGCTTCATCATCGGCTCGGGCCCGCACGTGTAGACCACCGGCCGAACGCCCCCACGCGACCCGCCAGGAAAGTACTTGTCCAGGTAGCGCTCCAGCGCCTGCGTGACAAACCCGCGGAACCAGAACGACCCGTCGTCGGTCGTGATGACGGCGGGCAGCCCGTGGCGGGCGAATTCCGCGACGTTGTACAGCGGCTCCACGTCCAGCTCGTCCCGGCCGCCCACCGTCCCGGACGGGGCCGCGTCGGCCGTGATCGTCATCGGCAGCAGGTCGCGCGTCAGCGCCCCGCAGAACGCAACGCCCGTGCGCCCCGCGAGCGCCGAGGCGAGGTAGAGCATCGGCGGGATGCCCACGCCGCCCCCGACGAACAAGGCGACCTCGCTCTCGGCGGGCAGGCGGAACGCGTTGCCGAGCGGCCCGAGCACGTCCACGGTGTCGCCGGGCGTCAGGCGGGCCATCCAGTCCGTGCCCACGCCGACGACGCGCTGGATCAGGTCGATCTCCACGCCGCCGGCGGTGTCGCGGCGGCCGGCGAGAGAGAACGGACGCCGGAGAAACGCCAGCCTGCCCATCAATTCCTGGCCCTCCGGGCCGATGGGCGTGCCCTCCTGCCAGTCGATCTCGCGCTCGGCGGAGTAGTCGACGCCGGTATCGCGGCAGGCGACCTGCACGAACTGCCCGGGGCGTGTCGCGGGGAACTTGGGGATGCGGAGGACGAGTCGCCAGTGCTCGCGGCAGAGGTTGACGTTTTCGACGACGGTGGCCGGGTACTGATCGCGGCCGGTTCGAGCAGGGGGGGTGTCGAGTGAGCCCAAGGGCATGGGGCGGGATTCTAGCGAGCGCGGAGAGAAAGGGAACGAGACCGGCGCGCGGGATGGCCGCGTCCCCTGGTTCCGTTTCGATGCAGTGGATGAGATGAGCCAGCAGTCGCGTGACCGCGATGACTAATTGGACTCTGGATGAGTCCAAAAAAAGACTTCCGGAGGGGTGGCTCCATTCCACCTCCGGAAGTGCGCCACGGCTGAAACAGCCGCTAGATCACTATGGGAGAATCGGTCTAAAATCATTCCGAAATCGACACCGGCGACTATAACCGTCGGGGTAAAGCGTGTCAATTAAGTCTTTGAGCGAAATCTGAAAATCTTGGGTGTTCATAAGGCCAGTTGAAATCAGCAGTTGTGGTGCATTTGCCGGCCGAGATTCGGTGGCCGTAACATGCTCTTCAGACGGTGGAAAAACTGTCGTATTCGCGACCAAATTCGGGCAGATTTTTCGTCCACCTTCTATAGTGGTATCGTGTGACAACTGCCCCATCTGTAGCTTGGGTGGAAGTGGCGATCGGAGTCGTTTTCCGAGCCGGCCAGGTCCTCATCGCCCGGCGCGCGAAGGGTGACGCGTTCGCCGACCTCTGGGAGTTCCCCGGCGGCAAGTGCGAGCCGGGCGAGGCGGCAGCCGACTGCGTCCGACGGGAGCTGCTCGAAGAAACCCGCTTGGAAGTCGAGTCGGTGGAAGCCTTGCCCGTCATCGAACATCATTACCCGCAGGTGAGCGTTCGGCTGCACCCGTTCGTCTGCCGGTACGTTTCGGGCGAGGCCGCCGCGGTAAGCAGCGTCGAAGTGCGCTGGGTGCTGCCGGCCGAACTCGGGTCGGGCTACGGCTTTCCTGAGGCCAACGCGGGGTTGTTGCGGGAACTCGTGCGGCGCGACTTCGGCGCCAGCGGGTATTGATTTCGAGCCCGCCGCCACCTACATTATGCCGCACAGCATCGCCCGGGCGATTAGCTCAGCTGGCTAGAGCGCACGGATCACACCCGTGAGGTCGGGGGTTCGAGCCCCTCATCGCCCATCGAAGAAGCCCTCGGGTCACTCCGAGGGCTTCTTTCGTTCTAGCGGACGATCCGGGGCGACGCTTCGGGCAAAGCCCTTGCGCTCTGCCCCGGCTTGTTCAATCCGCGACGGGGTTGGTGGGAGCGGGTCCGGTGGGGTTCGCGTTCGGGTCCGGGGCCGGCGGGGTGGGGCCGGTCAGGCCGTCGGAGCCGGGCTTGGACGGGTCCTTCACGCCCGGCCGGCGTCCGAGGTACGTGTCCAAGCCGCCCTTGGTCCCGCCGGTGTTCGTGTTGCTGCCGTCGTCGTTCGAGCCGGGGTTGATGACCTCCGGGTTGCCGCCGGTTGACGGACGGTACCCGCCCTTTTGGGGCACCTCGCGGTTCTTGTTGATCGGCGACCCGCCGTCGCCCGGCTGGCCGACCAAGCCATTGCCGATCTGCCCGAGCGTCGCCCGTGCCGGCCCCGAGCCCACCGACGCGATCAGATCGATGACCTTCTGCAACTTCGCCGTCGGCGCCTTCACGTCCGCGTTCGGGTCGCCCGTCTTCGTACCGTCGGAGTCCGGCATATCCGGGTTCTTGTCGCCCGACTGCCCGATCGCCTTGAACCCGTTGAGGAGGTCCTTGGAGTCGCCGGTCACCTTTTCCACGAACCCGGGCCCGTCGAGCAGGTTCTTGGCCGGTCCCGGCGGACCGAACCGCTCGATTACGACGTCAGCGAGGAACTCGACTACCGCCTTGGCCCCGTCCTTGATCTTGTCGCCCATGTCCTTCTTCGGCTCGTCCTTCTTGGTATCGCCCGAGCCCGCGGTCGGGTCGGCCATGTACCAGCCACGCCGATCGCCCGACGGGGCCGTGCCGTTGGTGGCGGCATTCGCTTCGGCGGTGACGAACCCCGTGATGCCCGCCAGGCGCTCGCCCGACGTCTTGGGCAGCGAGTCGGTCGCGCCCGCCGAGCCGATCACATCCGTCGACGGAAGGCGGTTCCCGGCCCCGAACTGCCCGGCGAGCCCGGCCAATCCGGTCTGCACCAGGCCCTTGAGCGCGTTGCCGCCCGGCAGCGTGGCGAGGTCGGGACGCTTCGACGGGTCGAGCACGACGGCGATCCCGCCGATCGGGGTGGCGGTCGACGGGGCGGGTGCGCCGCCCGTCTGCTTACCGCCAAGCAGCCCCGGGTTCAGCGGAGCCTTCACCCCGTCCCCCGTCTTGGGCTCGCCGAACGTGTACGTCAGGCCGACGTCGGCGATCTTCGCGCGGATCACCTGAGTCGCGGACTGAGCGGCCGACTGCACGGCCGACTGGATCGCCGACTGCCCCGCCGGCTTGACGGTGCCGTCGGCGCCGTTGACCGGCGTGTTCGTGGCCGTGCCGGAGTTGCCCCCGGTGGGGAGGGTGGGCTTGGGGAGGTTGGGCCGGACTTGAGACGTGACGGGGGACAGCATGACGGGCCTCGGCGAAGTGACTTTCGCGGGCCGCCGGCCGTCGTGGCCGATGCGATCCGCGATTCGCCGAGGTTGTCTGCCGAGCGCCACCGGGGTTGCTGAAGCCCCAAGAGGGGATGCGATGTAAGTCTGGCGTTTTAAGGCACTAGCAGCGGGGATGCGATCTTATTCCCGGAATCCGCTGGCTGCGTAGGGGGAGACGGCTACTCCGGGTCCACGAGCACGACGATCCCCGCCTGGTCCGGGATCGCCTCGGGCGCCAGCTCCTGGAACGCGACGAACACGACGTCCGGGAAGATGTGTTCCATCGCCCGGGCGAGGTACCGGCGGACCTGGGCCGACGCGACGAGCACGACGGCCTCGTTGGTCAGGTGGCGGCGCGGGTCGATCGCCCGCTCGAAGCCCGCGATCAGGCGCTGCTGCTCGTCGTAGCCGAGCGCGGCCTGCGGGCCGGACGGGGTGTCGATCAGCGCGTCCTGGATCATCCGCTCGATCTCGGGGTGAACCGCGTAGTACGAGAGCACGCCCAGCGGCGACGCGTAACGGGCGCAGAGCTGCCGCTTGAGGTCGGGGCGGACCAGCTCGGCCAAGGCGAGCGGCTCCTTGGATTGCCCGGCGTAGCGGGCGATGGACTCGAACACCAGCCGCAGGTCGCGCACCGGCACACGCTCGCGCAAAAGCTGTTTGACCACCTCGGTCGTCTGCTGGAGCGTCAGTTGGGTCGGGATCAGCGCCTTGACCAGGTCCGGCCGGTCCTGCTTGAGCCGGTCGACCAGGTGGCTGAGCTCCTGAATGCCCAGGAAGTCCGCCGAGTTGCGGCGGAGGACGACCATCAGGTGCATGAGGATCAGGCGGTCGGCGGCGAGCGTGCGGATGCCGGCGTCCTGGGCTTGCGGGGCGTCGGTGGCGGCGATCGCGCACGCGCCGGCGCGGCTCCAGGGGATCCGCACCTGCGTCGCCTCGATCCCCTTGGAGTTGGCCGTCGCGACGTCGCACAGGGCCATGGCGTGGGTCGGCGACGCCATGCCGCGGGCGACCGGGGCGTCGAACAGGAGGATCGCGTACTCGTTGCCGCGCAGGTGGGAGACGTCGATGCGCAGGCTGACTGGCGGGAACGGAATGCCGGCCTGGTCGGAGAGCATGGCGCGGACGGACTCGTCGAGGGCGCGGCGCGTGTCAGGCAGGGCGTTGCCGTCGGCGGTCGTGAACAGGCGCTCGAGGTCCTTGCCGAGTTCCAGGATAACCGGAACGGGGAAGAGGCGGCGCGGGAGCTGCCCGCGGTCCTCGGCGGCGTCGGCAGGGGCCCCGGTGGCCGGCACCGTCGCCCCGCTCTCGCCCGGCTTGCCCGGCGCTGCCGCCCGTGCCGCCGTCGTGGCGGCTGCGGCGGCGAGCCGCGCCTTGCTCAGCCGGGGGAACGACATGATGCCCGCGATCGCCGCCAGCGACCAGAAGGGCACCTTCGGGAACCCCGGGACCAGCCCGGTGAAGAACAGGACGATCGACAGCACGGCGATCGACTTCGGGTTCGCCAGCATCTGCTCGACGATGTCCTTGGCGACGTGCCCCTGGGCGCCGGTCGCCGAGTCGCCCTGGGCCGCGACGCGCGTCACGATCAGGCCCGCCGACACGCACACGAGCAGCGCCGGGATCTGCGACACCAGGCCGTCGCCGATCGTCAGGAGCGAGTACGTCTGGGCCGCCTCGGCCGCCGGCATGCCCAGCTGCATCACGCCGATGATCATCCCGCCGATGATGTTGACCAGGGCGATGATGATGCCGGCGATCGCGTCCCCCTTGACGAACTTCATGGCCCCGTCCATGGCCCCGTACAGTTTCGACTCGCGTTCGAGGTTCCCCCGCCGTTCCTTCGCCTGCTCCGGCGTGACCATCTGGTTGCGGAGGTCGGCGTCGATGCTCATCTGCTTCCCGGGCATCGCGTCGAGCGTGAACCGGGCCGCGACCTCGGCGACGCGCTCGGACCCCTTGGCGACGACCAGGAACTGCACCAGCGTCAGGATCAGGAAGACGACCCCGCCGACGACGAAGTTGCCCTGCACGACGAACTCGCCGAACGCGCCGATGATGTCGCCCGCGTGCGCCTCGAGCAGGATCAGGCGCGTCGCGGCGACGCTCAGGGCCAGGCGGAACAGGGTGGTCAGCAGGAGGATCGTCGGGAACGACGGGAGCTTCATCGCGTCGGGCATGTACAGCGCGGTAAGCAGGATCAGCACCGAGATCGAGATGTTGGTCGCGATCAGGACGTCCAGGACCGCCGGCTCGACCCGGAAGATCAGCAGCCCGATGATCAGAATGACCCCGACGGCGAGCACGATGTCGCTGTACTTCGTCAGGGCGTTATTCATGCGGTCCGAGAGCGACATCGTCGTGATCCTCCCGCGCGGCAGTAGCCCCTTGGTGCCCGCGCATCATATCGGCCCCACCGCACTCCGTGCCAGCACGCCTAAAACAAGCCGGGGCAGAGCGTGCGGGCTTTGCCCGAAGCGCCGCCCCGGATCTATGGGTCCCGGGCGTCGCGCGCGCTCACGCCCGGTGAAGGTCGCGCTCGCGCAACTGCGCCGCCTGCTCGGCCGACAGTGGCCCGGGGACCACGGGCGTCACCGGCGCCTCGGCCGCGTCGGGCGCCACCGGCTTGCTCCGGCGCGTCACCGACGACAGCTTCTTCTTGGCTTCGGCCGCCTCGGCCGCCGGGCCCGCGTCCTCGAGGGCCGTCGTCATTCGACCCGTGTGCCACGCGTCGTTGGGGATCCGGAAGATCCACCCGATCTCCTCGTCCAGGTAGAGGAACCGGAGCATGTTGTTCCCGGCGTACAGGCCCATCGGCCGCGACCAGGGGTTGACCACCTCGTCCTCGGCGGGGGTCTTCCCGCCGGCCGCCAGTTCGGGGGCGACGAAGGCGAGGGCGATGTCGAGCGCGACCGCGGCGGGGAGGTCGCCGTGGAGCACCGCCGGGACTTCGGCCCAGGGCTGGGAGCCCACCGGCGTCGCCTCGGCCTCGGCCGTGGGCTGCGGATCGACCGGGCCGGCCTCATTCGCTTCCGCGGCGGCGGTCTTCTTGGCCGGGTCTGCGGGCTTCGACGGCGCGGCCGGCGCGCTACTGCCACCGAGCGAGGTCGTCGTCGGCGGGGGATGATTGATTTCCATCGACATGGCTCGCTCCTACCAACGTCCTGCACACCGATGCACTCGACACCACTGGATTAGCATGCGCACTGAAGTGAGCACACCGCGCCCCCCGTTTCATTGTGTTCACACCAGACAAAGAGGGCAGGTCGGCCTGTTCGACCGACCTGCCCTGGGTTTCCGGACGGCCCGTCCGGAGGGGAGGTAACTGAGGGGTTCTTGTTGTGGGCCCTCGTGTTACGAGATACGGAGGTTGTCGGCGATGCCCTTCTTGGTGTTGTGGTCCGCCGAGGACAGGTTCGTCGCCATCGTGGTCAGCTGCGTCATCTGCTGCTGCAACGACTGGATGTCGAACAGACCCTTGTCGAGCTTGGCCTTGTCTTCCTTCGGGTCGAGCCCGTCGAGCTCGCCGACCTTCTTGTTGAGCTGATCCTGGAGCTTCTGAAGGATCGCGAAGATCTTCTCGAAGACCCCGCCGCCGCTCGACGTCCCGCCGGACTTGGCCGGGGCGGACGACTCGCTGGTCTCGGGCGACTTACCGGTGTTGCCGGTGTTCCCGGTGTTCCCGGTGCTACCGGCCTCGCCCTTGGGGCCGCCGACCGCGCCACCGACCTGCTTGCCGATCTTGCCGACCAGGTCGCCCAGGCCGTGCTGCTTGAGCAGGTCGGCCAGGTTCCCGAAGATCCCGCCGGGCTTGGTGTCGTAGCGGCTCTTCCCGCCGTGCCCGTCGAGCTCGACCTCGCCGAACTTCTTGGACGGGTCGGCCCCGCGGAACTCACCGCCGGTCTTGAAGAACAGGTCGTCGACCTCGTGGCCGGCCCGCATGACCGTGTCGCTCTTCCAGAGGTTGTTGACTTCCTTGGTGTTGTGGAACACCTCGCCCATGTTCACGCCGGCCTTGCCGTCGTGGAACCCGCTCATGACGACGGCCTCGTCGCCCTTCATGACGGCGACCTTGTCGATGTACGCGGTCCCGTCGGCGCCCTGGGGGGTGGTCTTGATCTTGACGGTCGTCCCGTCCGGGAGGTCGATGGACAGGTTCTTGTGGAACTGGCCCTTGTCGCCGTCGCTGGTCGTCACGTGCGGGTCGCCGCTCATGTCGACCCACGTCTTGGTCTGCTTGTCGTAGATCTTGACCCCGTCTTCGCGGGCCGAGATCAGGTAGCGGCCGGTGTCGACCACGTCCTGGCCGTTGGTCTTGAGGTCGCCCTTGTCGTTGACCTTGCCGTCCTTACCGACGGTCGGAGTCTCGCACTTCTGGTTGCCCTTGAGGAGGTCGGTGATCGCCTCGAACGGGTTCTGGGCGAACTTCGCCAACTGGCGGAACGGGGCCGGGAGGCCCATCTGGCCGAGCACGCCGTCGGCGTACTGGGCGGCGAACCCGGCGGGGTTCTTCAGGGCCCCGATGGGGTCCTTCTCGAACTCCTTGAGGGCCTTGCCGGCGATGTCGCCGAGCCCGCCGCCGATCGCCGAACCGAGCAGGCCACCGATACCGGGGAGGGCCGCGTTACCGAGAGCGCCACCGATCATCTTGCCAATGTCACCGAGCATTTTGGATCTCCTTTCGAGAGTTCCGATTTCCGTGTGTGTCTTACTTTTACTCTTTGAACCCGACGTTGGATTCGCAGCAGTTATCGGGGAGCGAATTGGGGTGTTGCGTTGGGGCTCGCGAAAATTCGTGTCGTCCCGATTCCGTTGACCGCGTGCATTCCTTGATGGTGTCGAGCGGCTCCTCGCGATCGGGCTTCACCGAGAGCACCGATTGGTGGCCGCGTGCGGATCGAGCTGCAATTGCACTGAAAAGACGTGTGTTTCGGGGGGCGGCGACCCTCCCAGTTCCTCGGGCGCAAATAATCCCGCGCCGCGCCGCCGGTTACCAGAAAAATCGCGTGAGATTTGCCCGCCCGGATCGGGTTGCCCTGATCCGGGCATGGGGGCGGCGCGCGATTGGGAATCAGTTCCCGGGTCGGACGGATCCGGGGCGGCGCTTCGGGCGAAGCCCGCACACTGTGCCCCGGCGTGAAAGGCGCGAATGCGACGAGGCGTGGCGCCAAATTCTGGTGCACTCCACCTTGAACGCCTCCGACTTCCCCTACTCCAATTATCCCTCTTCTCCTTCCTCCCTTTCCTCCCGCGGTTGCAGCCATCGCGGGAGCGCCCCCTCGGCCTTCAATACCGTCTCCACCCACTTCAGCACCTCGGCGACCGCGTCGAACAGTTCCTCCGGGACTTCCTCCTCCAGTTCCATCGTGAACAGCGCCCGCGCGAGCGACACGTCCCGAACGATCGGGATGTCCTCCTCCTTGGCGATCTCCCGCAGGCGGGCGGCGATCCACCCCTTGCCCTTGGCGAGCAGTCGGGGGGCGTCCTCCTCGTCGGGGTCGTAGCGCAGCGCGCACGCCAGGTGCGTGGGGTTGGTGACGATCGCGTCGGCCTTGCGGGCGTGGTTGAGCATCGACTCGGACGCGAGTTCCTCGTGGAGCTGTTTCCGATGCGACTTGTGGTGCGGGTCGCCCTCCTGCTCCTTGTACTCCTGCTTGATCTCCTCCTTGGACATCCGCATGCCCTTGTGGAACTGCCACCGCTGGTACATGTAGTCCAGGATGCCGATGCCGATGAAGAAGAGGATCGTGCGGGTCAGGGCCTTGCCGGCGATCGCCATCGTCGTGTGACCGGCGACCTCGGGGGGCTGCGTGCCGAGCATCAGGACGTTACGCAACTCGGCCTTGATGCCGATCCAGAAGATGACGGCGACGACGGTGACCTTCATGGCGGCCTTGAGCAGCTCGATGTAGGCCTGCATCGAGAACATGGTCTTCTTGATGCCGCTGATCGGGTTGAGCTTGGACAGCTTGGGCGCGAGCGGTCCGAAACTGAGCAGGGGCCCGATTTGGAAGAAGGGGACGACCAGGGCCAATGCGAGGAGGGTGCCGAGCAGGGGGACGAGCGCTTTGAAGCCGTCGAGGGCGGCGTTGCCGAGGTGGTTGATCATGGCGGCGCCGGTGTGCGGGGCGGCGGGGGCGGCCTCGAGGACGGTGCGCGCGATGTTCGAGAACGCCTGCCCCATCTCGGCCATCTGGCCGGAGATCACGCCCGCGGCGCCGGCGAGGAGGGCGGCGCCGGTCAGGTCCTTGGACTGGAAGACCTCGCCGCGCTCGCGTGCCTTCTGCAGCTTTTGCGGTGTTGCTTCTTCGGTCTTTTCGCCGGAGGAGGACATGGCTTGCTAACGGGGTTGGGGAGGGGGGAGGGATGGTGGGGTGGTGTGATGGGGTGGTGGTGGGTGGGTAGCGAGGCGTCGAGGTGACCCGCTCACCATCCCGCCATCACTCCATCCCACCATCATCCGCCACCCGGCGTCGCGGTGACCCATTTGCGGATCGTGTCGAGGACGGCGCCGAACTGGTCGACCAGGAGTTCGAAGGTCAGGCCCAGGCCGACGAAGATGACCATCAGGCCGATCACGCCCTTGGTGGTCATGCCCATGAAGTAGACCTGGATTTGGGGCGACACGCGGTTGATGACGGCGAGGGCGAAGTCGACGAGGAGGAGGACGGCCATCGCGGGCGTGGCGAGGCGGACCGCGAGCAGGAAGAGGTCGGCGACGAGCCCGGCGGCCTCGTTGACTGCGCCGGGGCCGAAAAGTTGCGCGGGGAGCAGGTCGAGCGGGCGGAGCGTGACGAAGCTGTCGCCCAAGGCCTTGATCAGGAGGCGCAAGCCCCCGACGGACATGAACAGGACGACGGCCGCCTGGCTGAAGAACGTGGCGAGGATGGACTGCTGGTTCTGGGTGAGCGGGTCGAAGACGTTGGAGATGGTGGCGCCGCGGGCGAGGTCGACGAGCGCGCCGAACGCCGCGATGGCCTCGAACAGCATCAGGACGATGATGGCGATCGTCAGGCCGACGACGGCCTCCTTGGCGAGCAGCACCACATATTGGTCGTTCGGGATGACCTGCACCTGCCCGGGTCGGGGGACGAACAGGGGGACCATGACGACGGTCAGCAGGATGCCGAGCGACAGGCGGACGCGGCGCGGGAGGAGCTGGCCGCCGAAGACGGGCGTGAGCGCGATGATCGGGAGGAGGCGCGCGAAGACGAGCGAGGCGGACTGGCCCATCCCCTTGAGCTGCGGGGCCTCGAGGATGCGGAGGAAGTCGTTCATCGCTCGAAGCGCCAAAGCGGTCGTCAGCTGCAGGTCAACGACCTGCTGACGCGTCCGTCGACCGAACCGTTTCCCTCAGGTACCCCTCCATTAACTTCCGTGCGTCAGCAGCGCGTTACGTTGCAGCTATCTCGATTTCACGGTCCCACCAGCGCGATCTCCTCGAACAACGGCACGCAAAACGCGATCAACTGCTGCAGCATCCACGGCCCGGCGATCGCGATGGCGGCGAAGGTGACGACGATCTTGGGGACGAACGTCAGCGTCTGTTCCTGGATCTGCGTGGCGGCCTGGAACAGGCTGATGATCAGGCCGACGACCATCGCGGCGAGCACGGGGATCGCGCTGAGGATCAGCGTGAGCACCAGTGCTTCGCGGCCGATTCGTAGTACGACGTCGCCGTCCATGGGAATAGTCCTGAGTCCTGAGTCCTGAGTGCTGAGTCCTGAGCGCTGAGCCGTCTTCGCGGTCTCAGCACTCAGCACTCAGGACTCAGGACTGTCCGTCAACTGTAACTCATCACCAACCCGCGCAGGATCAACCGCCAGCCGTCCACCAGGACGAACAGGAGCAGTTTGAGCGGCATCGAGATGGTCGTGGGCGACATCATCTGCATGCCCATGGCCATCAGCACGTTGCTGACGACCAGGTCGATGACGAGGAACGGGACGAACAGGAGGAAGCCGATCTGGAAGGCCTCGGTGAGCTGGCTGAGCACGAATGCGGGGAGCGTGACGGTCAGGTCGTGCAGCAGGCGCTTGACCAGGGGGTCGTTGATCTCGGGAATGGGCCCGGCGTCGGCGGGGGCGGTGGGGTCGCGGGCGTGGTTTAGCGAGACGCCCATTTCCTCGAACAGGGCGGTGTTCTGCGGGTGCGCGTGCTTGGTGAGGAAGTCGCGCATTGGCTTCTCGGCGGCCTGAGCGATGCGGCGGACGGTTTCCATGCCGGAGGCCTGTTCGCCGGGTTTGAGCGGCCCGGCCTGCTGCTCGACCTTCTGGTACTCGGTGTAAATCTGCTGGACGACCGGGGCCATGATGTGGACGGTCAGGATGAGCGAGAGCCCGGTGATGACGGTCGTGGGCGGGATTTGGGGCGTGCCCAGCGCGTGGCGGAGGATCGAGCCGACGATGATCAGCTTGGCGAACGACGTGACCATGGTCAGGACGAACGGGGCCAGGGCCATCGCGGCCAGGAGCATGACCCACGATCCGAAGCCGACGTCCTGCCCCCCGCCCGGGACCGCCGGTGCGGCCTGGGCGAGCCATGTGATTGCGGTCGATGAAACCGTCATCGTGCGCCTCAGTTCCGGACCTCGACGGGACGTCCCGCGCCGCGCGTAACTCCGGCGGCGCACGATAATTCGCCGCGCGGGTGGGGGCAAGCGCAAAGTGAGAGTGCTTACCCGTGGTGCGTGCGCGGGCGGGAGACATGGTCACCGGAGGTGACCATGCCGCTTCGGGATTGGGATATCGAACCCCCGGAACGAGTTCCGTGGGCTTTCCGGCGCGCTGCTACGGTCCGTAAAACGTCCGGGCGTACCTGCCGGCACCCTGTTTTCGACCCGCGCGTCCAAGTGTTGCACGAATCATCACGGAATATTTTCTGGGTTCTCCGGGCGCGACGCAGCGGCACTTCCGTCATTGCGTGCGGCGCTGGGGCCGACCACAATAATTGGTCGCACCCCGCGGCCTCATCATGGCTTACGCAGACGCGATCCCATCTTCCGAGTCGCCGGCCGCCGAGCCGCGCCGGGCCCTGCTCCGCGTGACGCACCCGTCGCGCGGGCCGATCCTGGTCCCGCTCACGCGGTCGCACGTCGTGATGGGGCGTGCGGAGGACGCGGACCTGATGCTCGACAGCCAGAGCGTGTCGCGGCACCACGCGGAGCTCGTGCAGGACCCGTTCCAGCGGTGGTGGGTGCGGGACCGGCAGAGCCGGAACGGAACGCGGGTGAACGGGCACGCGGTGCGGGAGTCGCTGATCCGTCCGGGGGACGTGGTGCAGATCGGGGAGTTCCTGCTGGCGCTGACGGCCGACGACGCCACGGGCGACGCCGCCCCGCCGCCGTCGTCTTACGATTCGGGGCGTACGTACGCGGACGCGCGGCTGACGGTCATGCCCGCGCCGGCCGAGCGGATCCAGCGGCTACGCGAGTTCCAGGCGCCGAAGATCGGGCACGCGCATTTGACGGCGGTGCTGGAGTTCGGGCACGCGCTCAACGTGACGCCGGACGACCGCGAACGGCTGGCGCGGCTGTGCCGGCTGGTGGTGATCTCGCCATTTCCGGGCCGGGCCGTTGCCGCTGTTCGCGTGGCCCGGACCGATCCGGCCGCGGTGCAGATGCTCTTGGAGCCCGAGGCCGGACACGCGCCGCCGACACTGTCGGCCAGCGTGCTGCGCGCGGTCTGCGAGTCGCCCGAGCCGGTGCTGGCGACCAACCGCGGGCAGGCGGGGCAGCACAACATCGAGTTGTCGATCTCGGCGGACGTGGTCGAGATGTCCGTGGTCGCGGTGCCGCTGCGGGTGGACGAGCAGTCGGTCGATTTGCTGTACGTGTCGCTCGCGCCCGAGTGCGGGCACAGCGACTGGCTGGCGCTGGTCGCGCTGGCGGCCAAGCAGTACCAGCAGGCCGAGGCGGTCTGGCGAAACGTCGGGCGGATCAAGGAGTACGCCGCGATCGAGCGCGACCTGGAGCGCGCCCAGCAGATCCAGCGGCGGCTGATCCCCAAGCAGCTGACGATCCCCGGGCTGGAGACGGCGATCGGGTTCGAGCCGTGCAACTGGGTGGGGGGCGACTACGTGGACGTCGTGCCGCTGCGGGACGGGCGGGTGCTGCTGATCGTCGCCGACGTGTGCGGGAAGGGGCTGCCGGCGGCGCTGGTGTCGTCGAGTTTGCACACGATGGTGCACGCCGGGGCGCGGGCGGGCGAGGGGCCGGTCGCGCTGGCGAACGCGCTCAACGAGTACGTCTGTGATTACCTGGGCGAGCAGTCGTTCGCGACGATGATCTGCGTGGCGATCGACGCGGCCACCGGTGCGTGCGAGACGGTCTGCGCCGGGCACCCGCACGGGCTGATCATCGGCCCGACGGGCGACGTCCGCCTCCTCCGTGCGCGGTCGGGGCTCCCGCTGGGGCTGGAGCCGATCCCGCACGTCGCCGCGGTCGACAAATTGGCGCCCGGGGAGGTGCTGGCGCTGTTCACCGACGGATTGACGGAGCTGCGCGCCGAATCCGAGGACATGCTCGGCGCCGACGGCCTGGCGGACGGGCTCGCCCAGCTTTACGCGATCGGGGCGACGCGCCCGCTGGCGGAGCTGGTCGACCAGCTCAACGGGTGCCTGGATGCGTTCCGCGGGAACGCGATCGTGGCGGACGACCGGACGTTTCTGCTTGCCAGACTGACGGCGGTGGGGTGAGAATGGGCGGCATGGATTGGGTACGCGCGGCCGCGTTGTCGAAACGTGAAACATGAAGACATGAAACATGAAGAGGGATTCGAACGTGACCCGCGCGCTCGTGCCTCGTGAGGGAACCTTGTCATGACCAAGCTCGAGAACGACGGCGGTAGCGTTCGCGTTCGGCAGGGGGCGGCGGTCAGCACGGTGAAGGTGATCGGTCGCGGGACGATGCGGCAGAGCCCGGCCGTGTTCCGCCACGCGAGCGCGGCGCTGGCCGGCGGGGCAAGCGTGCGCGTCGACCTGAGCGACTGCGCGTACATGGACAGCACGTTCCTCGGGACGCTGCTGCGCTTGGCGCGGACCGAGCCGGCGCGGACGCGGGCGGGGGCGTTCGCGGTGCTCTGCCCGTCGGCGGCGTGTCGGGAGCTGATGGCGCAGATGGGCGTCGAGAAGGCGATCCCAACTGACGCGGATGCGGGCGCTGATGCGGGCGAGGCGACGTGGACGGACCTTCCGCTAGACGAGGCTGCGCCGGACCGGGCGGCGGCAGTGCAGGAGACCGTCGTTCACGCCCACCAGCATTTGGCGGATACGCCGAGCCCGGGCACGCGGCAGTTCAAGGACATCGCGGCGAAGCTGGCGAAGGCGTGGGACGCGCAAAAGGGGAAGGGGGGCAACGGCTGAGCGGGGGGGCGGATCACCTGAAGTGAAGTAGTGCCAACGAATTGGTCGCGCGCTCCGTGTGGGTTGTAAAGCGGATCAGGATTGGTCGTGCGCTTGGAAAAAGGGCCGCTGAAGCGCTCTGGCGTTCGGGGTTGGCGAGTGAATCAGGCCTGATTCGTTTAAGGTCCGTTTTCGCTAATTTGAAGTTTCACGCGGCCCGGTCGCACCGAAATGAGTTCGGTGCGGGCGGGTTCGTTCATGCGCCGGACGACGGCTTTCCGATAGGTGGGGGAGGGGTGGCCAACCGAATGGGACAAGAATATGGGGCGGCCCGCTCCGCGATTGGCGCACGTCGCGGGCGCGCGGAAATGTTGCCCGGCTCATCCGTTTGATTACACTTTTGCCGTCGTATTCACATCCGTTCGCGGTCGCCCGCGCCCTCTCGGCGCGGGCCGACAGTCAGACACACCTGGGAAAGGAGTTGCGATGCGAGGATCCAAGACGTTCGTAGCGTTTGCACTGGGGGCGAGCCTGCTGGCCGGGTCGGCGTGGGCCGACGAGCCGGCGGTCAATCAGTCGGCGGCGGCCGGCGCGGATGCGCCCGTCTCGGCGACGATCGAGCCGCTCAGCCTGACCGCCGACCCGTTGCACATGGCGGTCGCCCCCGGCGGGCCGGCGGCCGAGAAGTACAAGGGCGGGCGCGGGATGATCACGCTCCAGGGGATGAGCGGGATGTTCCTCAACCCCACGTCGGGCACGCTCGACCAGGGGCAGCTGACGATCCAGTACTGCCTGTTCGTCAACGACTACGACACCGGCACGGTCGTCGGGCACGGCGTGATGGCGGCGTACGGCGTGACGGACGCGCTCGAGGTCGGGTGGTTCGGCACGGTCGCGGAGATCGAGGGCGTGAACCGGAGCTGGTGCGACCACCCGATCGGGGTCACCGGCCCGTTCGCCCGGTTCCGGCTCTTGAAGGACGAGGGCAAGTGGCAGCCCGAGCTGAGCATCGGCGGGATCTGGCTGGACGGCAACGGCCCGTCCGAGGACGGCCCCGGCGGCGACCTGGTCGCGCGCACGGAGGTCTTCGTCGCCGCGTCCAAGCGGTGGGAGATCGACCGCGACGGCCCGGTCAAGAGCGTGCGCGGGCACCTGGGCGTGCGCTACATCTCGCGGCACGAGGCCCCGGACCTGCCCAAGAGCGTGCGCATGGGCACGGACCTGACGACGGCGTACGCGGGCATCGAGCTCGAGCTGCCGTACAGCATCTTCTTCGTCGCCGAGCTGGCGACGCCGGACCTGTTCAGCAGCGACCAGCACGAGGGCTGGCCGTACGCGGTCGGGTTCCAGTGGAAGCCGAACAACGTGCTGGGCCTGAGCATCGCGCACATGAACCCGGAGGACCTGGGCCTGAAGGACGGGTTCTGGTTCGGGATCGGGCTGAACTTCAAGTTCTGAGGAAGTAGCCGGTAGTCAGTAGCCAGTAGTTGGTAGAAAACAGACGGTCGGCGCCCGCGAGGGCGCCGGCCGTTGTTCGTTGGCCGGTGTACCACTTCGGCTTCCCGCTCCGACGTCGCAAATGAGTCGCCCTGAACCGCCGCCCCGGTCACCGCGCCGCCGGGAAGAACTGGCCCAGTCCGGACATCTTGTCGGCGATGATCACTTCCCACCCCGCGTGGGCGGAGAAGTACTGGGCCATCTTGGTCATGGCCTGTTCGTCGTTGCCGGGGAAGTATTTGCCGAGCAGGCGGGTGAGTTCCCCGGTGACGGCGGCCATCTTCTCGGGGGCCACGCCGGCGCCCCAGAGGGCGAAGCCGACGGCGGTGCGGACGTTACCCAGCAGGTCGTCGCCGGGCTTGTACTTGGCGCACACGTCGCGGACGACGCGGTCGAGCGTGTTTTCCAGCGCCGCGCGCCCGGCGCGGGAGAGGCCCTCGCCGGCGCCGAGCTCCATGGCGAGGTCGGCGATGCCGGCGGCGGCGGCGGCGTTGACGGCCGGGCGCGTCCTGGGACCGGAGATGCCGGTGCCGGTCACTTGCAGCTTTCCGATGACGCTGGCGTTGGCGCTCGCGTCCTTCAACTGGGTGACGGCGATCAGGCGGCTGATCCCGTCGGACGACCGGGCCCTGGCGGGCGTCGGCGGGAGGGCCGCCCACTCGAGGGCCGGCGTCGCGAGGGTGCCCTTGAGCACCGTGGCCGGCGCGGCCGGGGGGGCGGCGGGCCGGGCGGGAGCGACTGCAACGGCGGCGAGGGCCGGGCCGGCGTAGGCCGAGGTCGCCTTGGTCGCGGAAGACGGCGTGGCGAGGCTGGTGTAGTTCGAGAGGTTCATGGAGAAGGGTCCTTCGGGAAGATTCGGGGGCGCGGCCGGGTGGGAGTTAGAGCAACTGGTTCAGGGTCGCGCCCAGTTCCTCGGGGGTGGAGCCCAGCCTTGTGAGCTGGGAGGTGATCTCGGCGGCCTCCTGCATTTTCTCGGGGCTGACGCCGGCGCCCCAGAGGGCAAAGCCGATGGCGGCCTGGAGCTTGCCGCCGAGGTCTTCGCCGGGCTTCCAGTTCCGGCAGACGTCGCGGGCGACGCGCTGGATCGTGTCCGTCAAGGCGTGGGCGTCGACGTTGGGCTGGTCCATGAAGAAGAAGAGGCCCATGCCCTGGGTGACCCATTTCGACACGAGGTCGCCGACCCCGTTGCGGGACATCGGGGGCACGCCGAGCACGTGCGGGTCGGCGCCGACGGGGAGGGCGTGACGCTGGTCGCGGACGGTCGCGATGGACTTTTCGGCGGCTGCCCAGCCGAGCGGCTGGAGGTAGGCCTCGGCTTTGCTCCCGCGGAGCACGTCGACCGGCGACGACTTGTGCAGCACGGTGGACAGCGCGACCGGCGCGGCGACCTGCTTGGCGGCGGCCCGTGTGGCGAGTTCGGCGGGCGCTGCGCCCAGGGTCAGGGTGCCGTGACCGGTCGCCGCCTGCGCCGCCGCGGGGGCCAACTGCGCGGCCGACCGAAGGGCGGAGGTGGCGGCGGTCGTAGACAGGCTGGCGTAGGACGCGAGGTTCATCGGGAGTCTCCGGGATGTGCCGCGGGCGTGCGGGGGACGGGGAAGAAGTGTTGACCCGAACCGAGTCCGGGCCGCGGGCGGTTATCCCCCGGGCATGCGGATCGTTGCGGAATAAAATGGGGAGCGTGGGAATTGCCGCGGTATTCGACCTGGCGGAGGCGGTCGATTTCCAACCGTCTCAATTCGCGGCGCGCGTGGAACGTTCGGCCGCATGGGATCGCGGTGGCGCGACGGGGCGGTCGGTAGGGCGCGGCAACGGGTTGTGGGTGCGGAGGACGGGGGGCGGGTGACGAGATAGCCCCCTTCGCCGAGGCTCGCAGGGTCGCGCGTCAGACCTCCACGGGAACCGCGGCCGCGCGCGGGCGCTTCGCCAAACGGAGCGTCACCAGCGGCTGGCCCATCGCCGCCATCGTCGGGCGCGGCGGCGTGGTGCCGCAGGCGGCGTGGCTCGCGGGGGTGTTGTCGACGCCGCGCATGGGCAGGGGGCTGGCGGGGGGGCCGGCGAGGCGGTCGACCTTGCCCATCATGAGCCGCAGCGCCCAGCCGAACGTCCGGCGGAACGTCTGCACCAGCCCGAGCATGCCGACGATCTGCATCATCGCCGCCCGCTGCGAGACCTTCGTCGGCTTCCGCAGCGCCAGCGAGAGGAACCGGAACGGGTTGTAGAAGTAAAGGTAGCCGAGCAGCATGTTGAGCTGCTTGTGCCACGGGCGGGCGTGCTTGGACGCGACGACGTGGTTGCCGTCGTACATGTGGGGCCGGACTTCCCGCCCGGCGGCCTTGGCGATCACCATGCCGTCGGTGAACGCGCCCTCGTACAGCTTGGTGCCGGCCGACGGGGTCATCATCAGGACTTGCAGGGATACGGCGCCGGCCTTGCGGAGCACCTTGATCTGGTTGAGCAGGCCGTAGTTCGTGCCGCGCGACAGCAGCGGCTGGGTGTCGTGGTGCATCATCATCGGCATCGGGCAGATGCCGTTGGCGCTGAGCAGCTTGAACGCCTCGACGGTCTTCGACTCGCTCTGGCCCTTGTTCACGAGCGTGGCGGTCAAATCTTCGACGCCCAGCCAGAGCGCGCGGCACCCGGACTTGTGGATCAGCGGCAGATGGTCCTTCATCTGCAGCGTGTCGTGGACGGTGACCTCGGTGTGCCAGCGGACGCGCCGGCGGAGCGGCTCGTGGCCGGGGAACTCGGCCTTGGCGAGGGTCTCGACGATCGAGAGCGTGCGCGACTTGGTGTTGAAGAAGTTGTCGTCCGCCCCGAAGAAATATTTGAGCCCGAACTCGACGTTCAGGCGGTGCATCTCTTCGGCGATGCGGCCGCCGGACTTCACGCGGTACTGCCGCTGGTTGTACGCGGGGATCGGGCAGTACTGGCAGGCGAACTTGCACCCGAAGGTCAGGACGATCGAGCTGATCGGCGACAGCTTGCGGATGCGCTTGGCGTCGACCGGCTGGGCGGCCAACTCTTGCCCACGGCGGCTGGGGGCCTCCAGAATGCGGTAGCCGGGGACGGGGTCGGGCAGTTCGTCGAGGTCGCCCAAAAGGCGCTGCACGCCGGTGTCGAGCAGCTCTTCGCCCGCGCCGTCGATGCCGCCCTTGGCGTAGACCAGGCCGGGGATGCCATCGAGCGCGCCCGAATCGCGGGCGCGGAGGAAGACGCTGCGCATCGACTCGCCCGGGGCACGCAGGTCCAGCAGCACCTCGAGCATCGAGAGCAACACGAACTCCTCGCCCGTGACGGCGACGTCGGCGCTGTTCGGGTCGTTCGGGTCCGCGCTGAAGAGGTCGAACGGCTGGTACACGGCGTGCGGGCCGCCGGCGATGATCAGCGGGCGGTGGGCGGGATCGATCCGTCGGGCGTCGCGGATCAGCTCCATGCACTGGTCGGAGTGCAGGCCCATGCTGCTGACCATGAACAAGTCGGGCACGCG
>DATHXE010000533.1:0-6145 GCA_035459845.1 Tepidisphaeraceae bacterium
CGACAACCGCCTCGCCGAACGCGCCATGTTGGATGACGCCCGCATGGCCGGCTCCACCGAGCTCCTCCCCCACGAGATCGCCCACGCTTGGAACGGCAAGCACCGCCGCCCCGCCGGCATGACCGTCCCCGACTACCAGAAACCGCTCCACACCGAACTCGTCTGGGTCTACGAAGGCCTGACCAGCTACCTCGGCTACGTCCTCTCCGCCCGCTCGGGCCTGATCTCGCCCGACGTCGCCCGTGACCGCCTCGCGTCCACCGCCGCCCTCATGGACGCCAGCCCCGCCCGCGCCTGGCGCTCGCTCCACGACACCTGCGTCGCCGCCCCCGTCCTCTTCGGCGCGCCCCACCAGTGGCGCGCCTGGCGCCGCGGCACCGACTTTTACCCCGAAGGCCTCCTCCTCTGGCTCGAGGTCGATTCCCTCATCCGCACCCAGACAAAACACGCCAAATCCCTCGACGACTTCCTCATCGCCTTCTACGGCGCCAGCCCCGGCCGACCCACCGTCAAGCCGTTCACCCTCGACGACCTCTGCGCCGCGCTCAACGCCGTCGCCCCACACGATTGGCTCGCCCACTTCCGCGCCCGCCTCGACAGCACCAACCCCCGCGCCCCCCTCGCCGGCCTCGCCGCCTCCGGCCTCCGCGTCGTGTTCAAAGAAAAACCCACCGACGACGCCAAGGCCGCCATGACCACCGGCCGAAACGCCGGCGGCCTCAGCCTCCGCTACTCCCTCGGCCTCGACGCCAACAAGGACGCCGTCGTCACCGACGTCCTCCCCAACTCCCCCGCCGACCGCGCCGGCCTCGCCCCCGGCATGAAGCTGATCGCCCTCAACGACCGCCGCTACTCCCACGACCTCCTCAAAAACACCCTCGACACCCCCAGCACCGAAAAACGCACCCTCACCCTCCAGGTCGACTCAAACGCACACCTGAAAACCCTCTCCCTCGACTACCAAGGCGGCCCCCGCCACCCCCACCTCGAACGCGACCCCGCCCACCCCGGCCCCGACCTCCTGGCCGACATCCTCAAACCCAAAACCCACACGCCCCCCGCGCCCGTCCGCGACCAGAAGTAGTCCACGTTCGGAAATGACCCCCGCTTGCGGGTTAGCGGGCCAACCACCCCGCGAAAACCAATACCGACTTCGCCCGCAACCGCCGCACCGACCACTGACCACTGACGACCCATGCCCATTTCCCCCCACACCCGCCGCGCCTTCCTCACCCGCTCCACCTACGGCGTCGGCGCCGCCGCCCTCTCCTCCCTCCTCATGCGCACCTCCGCGCTCGCCGCCCCTTCAATCGGCAATGGGCAATCGGCAATCGGCAATGGCACCATCTCGCCACTGCACCACTTCCCCAAAGCCAAGCGCATCATCCACCTCTGCATGGCCGGCGGCCCCTCCCACCTCGAGACCTTCGACCACAAACCCAAGCTCCTCGAGATGACCGGCCAGCCAATGCCCGAGTCGCTCACCAAGGGCCAGCCCATCGCCCAGCTCCAGGGCAACGCCGCCCTCAAGTGCCTCGGGCCCCAGTGGGCCTTCAAGCGTTTTGGTGCGTCCGGCCAGGAGATCTGCGAGCTCTTCCCCCACATCGGATCCGTCGCCGACGACCTCTGCATCGTTCGCTCGATGCACACCGAGGCCATCAACCACGACCCCGCCCACACGTTCATGAACACCGGCACCACCATCTCCGGCCGGCCCTCCATGGGCTCCTGGTGCTGGTACGGCCTGGGCGCCGAGACCGAAAACCTCCCCGGCTTCGTCGTCCTGGTTTCCACCGGCAAGGCCGGCCAACAACAACCCATCGCCTCCCGCCAGTGGTCGTCGGGATTTCTACCGTCGAAATACCAGGGCATCCGCCTCAACTCCAAGGGCGACCCCGTCTACTACATCAACTCGCCCCCCGGCGTCTCCCGCGACCAGCAGCGCGACGTCCTCGACGCCGTCGGCCAACTCAACTCGATCGCCGCCGCCGAGTCCGAAGACCCCGAGATCGCCACCCGCATCGCCCAGTACGAGATGGCCTTCAAGATGCAGGCCAGCGTCCCCGGCCTCGTCGACCTCGCCGACGAGCCCAAGTCCGTCCTCGACCTCTACGGCGCCAAGCCCGGCGACGGCTCCTTCGCCTCCAACTGCCTCCTCGCCCGCCGACTCGCCGAGCGCGGCGTCCGCTTCATCCAGCTCTACCACCGCGACTGGGACCACCACGGCGGCGTCAAAGGCCAGATGCAGACCATCGCCCCCGAAGTCGACCAACCCACCGCCGCCCTCATCAAAGACCTCAAGTCCCGCGGCATGCTCGACGACACCCTGATCATCTGGGGCGGCGAGTTCGGCCGAACCCCCATGGCCCAGGGCAACGGCCGCGACCACCACATGAAGGCCTTCTCCGTCTTCATGGCCGGCGGCGGCATCAAGGGCGGCCTCACCCACGGCGAGACCGACGAGCTCGGCTACAACGCCGTCGTCGACAAAACCCCCGTCCACGACCTCCACGCCACCATGCTCCACCTCCTCGGCGTCGACCACAAACGCCTCACCTACAAATTCCAGGGCCGCGACTTCCGCCTGACCGACGTCCACGGCCACGTCATCCAAAAGATCCTCGCGTGACCGCGTGCGCAGCACGCCCGCTTGCGGCTTAGCGGGCCCGCCCACCCGCGAAAACCAACGGTCGCCCTCGCCTCGAGCGCCAAGGGCCGTCCACCGAATCTCCACCTCCCCCCTCCCGAAAACAAACCGCGGGCGCCGGATCCACTCCGGCGCCCGCGTCTTCATTGCGACCTTCGCGTCTTTGCGGCCACCCGTCCCTAAAAACTCATCGCGCTCTTAAATTCCAACCACCGCCGATCGATCGCATCCCGATTCGTCCCCTTCAACCCGCCGAGCGAAAAATCGGAAATCGTATACGACGCCACCACCGTCCCGAACGCCAGCGCCCGCTTCAACGTCGCCATCGACACGTTCCCCTGAGTCGACAGGTACCCCATCATCCCGCCCGCGAACGAATCCCCGGCGCCCGTCGGGTCCACGACCTTATCCGCCGGGTACGCCGGCAGCACGAACACGTCCTCCCCGCTGCACATCAGGCACCCGTGCTCCCCCTTCTTGATCACCACGAACTTCGGCCCCATCTTGAGCACCTCGCGCCCCGCCTCGATCAGGTTCTTCTTCTCCGTCAGCAACCGCGCCTCGCCGTCGTTCAGCACCAGCCCGTGAACCAGTTTGAGCGTCTCGATCAGTTCCTTCCGCGCCGTGTTGATCCACAAGTTCATCGTGTCGGCCACGATCAGCTTGGCGCCCTTTAGCGACTTCGCCATGTTCGCCTGCAACACCGGGTGCGTGTTCGCCAGGAACACGTACTTCGAGTCCAGAAACTTCTCCGGGATCTTCGGCGCCGCCTCGGCCAAAATGTTCAGGTCCGTCTGGACCGACACCGCCTCATTGAGATCCTTCACGTACGACCCGTGCCACCGGAACGTCTTGCTCCCCTTCCGCACCTCCAGCCCCGTCGTGTCGACCTCCTGATCGCCGAACACCCCGAACAGTTCCTTGGGCGCATCTTCCCCGACCGCCCCGACCAGCCGCACCGGCGTGAAGAAGCTCGACGCGTACGAGAAGTAAATCGCCGACCCCCCAATGACATTGTCCCGCCGCCCGGCCGGCGTCTCCACCGTATCAATCCCGATCGACCCAGTCACCAGCAACGACATCGCGCGATCCTCTCTGTTCCGACAATTGAACCCCTGTTCGGGCGCCGCCGCTTGCGGCTTCGCACCCCGCCGTCGCCGACGGTGGTCTTTCCACGGCACTGTCCCGACCGGTTATCGGTCAGCACCCTCCCCCTCTTATCAAAAACCGCCACGCTTTCCATCCGGACCGCCTCGACCAACCGACCGCACCCACCCCTGCTCCGCGGCGTATCACTGCTCCGAACGGCCCGCGGCCCGCTCCTTGCATCCCCCGTGTGGAAATGCCGCGGTCGCCGCCCTTATCATCCGTCACGATTTGGTTATCATCCGGTTTGGCGTGCGCCCCCGCGTCATGCGGGGCACCTCAACCCCGTCGTCTGGCGACCCGATCCGTATTCCACGCGACGCCACGCCCGCCGCGCCACGCACCCCGCCCAGGAAACTCAACCTATGTCAGAACAACGCCCGGACCGCACCCCCCGCAAGCCCAACGGCCGGCCCACGCCCCCGCCCAACGGCGGCATGCGCATGGGCCGCGGGCTCTTCGGCTGGGTCCTCTTCATCGCCCTCGCCGTCATGCTCTTCATCGTCCTCCAGGGCACCCGAAAGCAGGCCCAGGACATCTCGATGACCGAGCTCATGGTCCAGGCCAAGAACGGCAACATTGCCAAGCTCGTCATCGACGAGAACGTCATCAAGGGCGCCTTCAACCGCCCCGACGAGACCCCCCACAAGGGCGTCCAGAACTTCCGCTGCGAGGTCCCCCTCAACCAGGTCAGCTCCCCCTGGCTCATGCAGTTCGTCATGGACCTGGCGACCCGCAAGGGCGACGTCACCATCCCCGTCACCGCCGAGAACAACCAGAACCTCCTCTCGACCATCCTCATCCCGCTCATCCCCTGGCTGCTGATCTTCGCCTTCATCTGGTTCTTCGTCTTCCGCCAGCTCCGCAACTCCGCCGGCGCCGGCGGCATGCTCGGCAACTTCGGCCGCTCCAAGCACCGCATCACCTCCAAGGAGCACACCAACGTCACCTTCGACGACGTCGCCGGCGTCGACGAGGCCAAGGACGAGGTCATGGAGATCGTCGAGTTCCTCAAGAACCCCAAGAAGTTCCAGCGCCTCGGCGGCCGCATCCCCCGCGGCGTCCTCCTCGTCGGCGAGCCCGGCACCGGTAAGACCCTCCTCGCCAAGGCGATCGCCGGCGAGGCCGACGCCCCGTTCTTCTCCATCTCCGGCTCCGACTTCGTCGAGATGTTCGTCGGCGTAGGCGCGTCCCGCGTCCGCGACCTCTTCAAGCAGGCCAAGGACAACTCCCCCTGCATCATCTTCCTCGACGAGATCGACGCCGTCGGCCGCCGCCGCGGCTCCGGCTTCTCGTCCGGCGGGCACGACGAGCGCGAGCAGACCCTCAACGCCATCCTCGTCGAGATGGACGGCTTCGACACCAACGACCAGGTCATCGTCGTCGCCTCCACCAACCGCGTCGACGTCCTCGACCCCGCCCTCACCCGCCCGGGCCGCTTCGACCGCCAGGTCTACGTCCCCCTCCCAGACGTCAAGGGCCGCTTCGAGATCCTCAAGGTGCACAGCCGCAAGGTGAAGCTCGGGCCCAAGGTCGACCTCGCCCGCATCGCCAAGGCCACCCCCGGCTTCTCCGGCGCAGACCTCGCCGCCATCATCAACGAGTCCGCCCTGCACGCGACCCTCGCGGGCAAGGAGTACATCGAGATGGACGACCTCGAGGAGTCGCGCGACAAGGTCCGCTTCGGCCGGGCCAACAAGTCACGCGTCATGGACGAAAAGGAAAAGCAGGCCACCGCCTACCACGAGGCCGGTCACGCCGTCGTCCAGCACTTGGAAGAAGACTCCGACCCGATCCACAAGGTCACCATCATACCCCGCGGCCGCATGGGCGGCGCGACCATGTCCCTCCCCGAGAAGGACCGCCACAACTACTCCCGCAAGTGGTGCATCAGCTACCTCCGCACCCTGTTCGCCGGCCGCATCGCCGAGGAAATGTTCTCCGGCGACATCAACACCGGCGCGTCGATGGACATCAAGCAGGCCACCGGCATCGCCCGCAAGATGATCGCCGAGTGGGGCATGAACGAACGCCTCGGCTTCGTCTTCTACGGCGACGACGAGAACAACCCCAACGCCGGCCTCATGCCCCAGAAAGAGTACTCCGACGAGACCGCCAAGATGATCGACGAGGAGGTCAAGAAGCTGATCGACCGCCTCTACGAGGAAACGCGGCAGATCCTTAATGCCAACAAGGACCGCCTCGACGCGCTCGCCAAGGCCCTGATGCAGTACGAGACCCTCGACGGCCCCGACGTCGACCGCATCATGAAGGGCGAAAACCTCACCAAGCCCACCGTCTCGGAACTGCTCGACAAGGAACGCCGCGGCGGAACCGTCATCGCCCCCGGGC
>DATHXE010000534.1:0-1513 GCA_035459845.1 Tepidisphaeraceae bacterium
CCCGGACATCGACGACACGGCGATGGTCGTGATGGCGCTCAAGCGCGCCGGGGGCAAGGCGGCGGAGGCGGCGGTCGAGCGCGGGGTCAAGTGGATCCTGGCGATGCAGAACCTGGACGGCGGGTGGGCCGCGTTCGACCGCACCGAGAACCGCCCGCTGCTCGAGAAGATCCCGTTCGCCGACCACAACGCGATGCAGGACCCGAGCTGCCCGGACATCGCCGGGCGCGTGCTCGAGTGCCTGGGGCACTGCGGGTTCACGACGGACCACCCCGCGGTCGAGTCGGCCGTCGAGTACATCCGCACGCAGCAGGACCCGTCCGGCGCGTGGTGGGGCCGCTGGGGCGTCAACTTCGTCTACGGCACGTGGCAGGTGCTCGCCGGGCTGCGGTCGGTCGGGATGGACATGTCGGTGCCGTGGGTGCGGCGGGCGGCGGCGTGGCTGCGGAGCGTGCAGAAGCCCGACGGCAGCTTCGGCGAGTCGGCCGACAGCTACGAGGACCCGTCGCTCAAGGGTCAGGGCCCGAGCACGCCGAGCCAGACCGCGTGGGGCGCAATGGGCCTGATGGCGGCGGTCGGCGCGGACGACGTCGCCGTCCGCCGCGCGATGGACTGGCTCGCGACGCACCAGCGAGACGACGGCAACTGGGACGAACCGTACTTCACCGGCACCGGCTTCCCGAAGGTGTTCTACCTGCGGTACCACCTGTACAAGCTGTATTTCCCGGTGACGGCGCTGGCGCGGTATCACCGGTTGAGTGCGGGGGTGTGATCAACAACACGTCGATCGAGCGACCAACGGCCGTGGCACTTGAGTGCCCACGGCCCGTGGTCGTCTCGCAATTGTCACTCGTCGCCATCCCCGTCGTCCCCCGCCGCCATCGCGCTGTAGAGCGATCGCACGCTCAGCGCGATCCCGCGCTTGCTCGACTTGATAAACGTGAGGATCTCGCCCACTTCCGGAACCGAGGGGACGTCGCGCTCGATCTCGGCGACGGCGATCGCCGTGTTCCGGTGCGCGTGCAGGATCGTGTACGCCTTGCGGATCGCCTGTACCGACTCGCGCGGCATGCCGCTGCGGCGGACGCCGATCGCGTTGTACCCCTTGAGGCCAGAGTAGGAGTACGCCGCGAACGGCGGGACGTCTTTGATCGTTGAGTCGTTGCCGCGGACGATCGCCAGTCGGCCGACGCGGCAAAACTGGTGGATGCCGCCGCCCCCGCCCAGGAAGGCCTTTTCGCCGATCTCGACGTGCCCGCCGAGCATGGAGCCGTGGGCGAGGATGACCGAGTCGGCGACGCGGCAGTCGTGGCCGACGTGGGCGTTGGCCATGACGTAGACCTTGTTGCCCAGGCGGGTCGCGTTCTCGACACCGAGCTTCATCGAGCGGTGGAGCGTGCCGGTCTCGCGGACGACGACGTCATCGCCGACGACGAGCCAGGTTTCCTCGCCCTTGTAGCCCAGGTGTTGGGGGTCCATGCCGACGTAAGCCGCGGGGCCGAGCGTGCAGCGG
>DATHXE010000535.1:0-5129 GCA_035459845.1 Tepidisphaeraceae bacterium
GCGGGTCTGCCTCTCCCTATTGCTCTTCACGCTGATCGCGGGCTGCGAGTCCAACGCGCCCAAACTCGGCAAGTGGGAGGGTCCGCCCCTCCTCTCCGATACTTCCCTCGAGACCTGGACCTTCCGCGGCGAGCCCGCCCGCAAGATCCGCTCGAAGAATTACGTGATCCACACCACGATCGGTAACGACGACGTCGTCGCCCAACTCCCGCAGGTCCTCGAAGGCGCCCTTTCACAATATCGCAAGCTCGCGCCGGGCGTGCCGCTCTCGCTGGTCCCGATGGAGTGCTACGTCTTCGAGAAGCGGGTCGAGTGGGAAGCCTTCACCAAGGCCAACACCGGTAGCGACGCCGCCATCTACCTGCAGATCCGCCGCGGCGGGTACGCCGTCCGCGACAAGTTCGTCGCCTATTACATCGGCCGGATCGAGACCGCATCGGTCTCCGCCCACGAGGGCTTCCACCAGTACGTCGCCCGCCACTTCGTCGGCCGGCTACCGCCGTTCGTCGAAGAGGGCTTCGCCTGCATGTTCGAGGGCATCGGCTGGCAGAACGACATCCCGCGCTGGAACTTGTCGATCAACCAGGTGCGCGTCCAGGCCCTGCGCCGCGCCGCCGAGGGCAACAAGCTCTGGCCGCTGGAGCGCCTGATCTCCATGCACGCCGGCGAGGTCGTGGAGGAAAACGGCGACAAGGTCGACGCGTTCTACGCACAGGCCTGGGTCTTCGCCAAGTTCCTCTACGAATACGACCACGGCCGATTCCGCCCCCACCTCCAGCGCTGGCTCACCGCCACCGCCAACGGGACCGTCTTCGACCCCACCCGCACCCACAACCGCGCCGGCGGGCCGTGGAACCGCACCGGCGTCAAGCCGATGCTCGAGCACTACCTCGAACTGCCCTTCGGGACGATCGACCAGCTCTACAAAGACTACCTCCGCAAGGTCGCGTTCGACGAATACAACGCCCAATGGAATTCCTGAGCCCGCTCAGCGGTTCTGAGCAGGGGGCGCGGACAATTTCGATTACGAAGCCGCGTATTAGGGATGGGGATTGGCTCCACGCGCGCGAATTAGGACATCGCGCCCTCAAAAGCAACTTGCCATGATTTGGGGCGGCGGAAAATTGGGATTTTCCATGAGAAGCTGATGAAATGGGGCGTTATGGGTAGGCGGGCCGTTATATTGGCCCGCCACCTCCGGGCACCTCGATGACGTTCGTTCGCACCCATGCATTTCATCACGGCGTGGCGATCCTTCTTGTGGGACTCGCCGCCGCCCTGTCGTTGCTGCTGTGGCCGCTGATCGCCCACCAGCAGGCGCTGGTGCCCGTGTTCCTGATCGCCGTCGCCATCAGCGCCTGGTGCTGGGGGTGGGGGCCGGGCCTGACCGCCGCCCTTGGGTCGTTCCTGGCGCTCCTGCTCCTGCTCAAGGCGTTCGGGCAACTCCCGACCGTCGGCCGCTTCGAGGTGCTGTGGGCCGGCACCCTGTTCGCCATGGCCATCCTGATCGGGATGCAGCGGGCGGCCCGCAAGCACGCGGAGCACTCGCTGTCCGAGCGCGACTGGCGCCTGCAACTGGTCAGCGACCAGATCCCCGGCGGGCTGTGGTCGACCGACGCCGAGCTCCGCATCACGTCCGGCTTCGGCGCGCAGTCGAACCTGCTGCACGGCGAGGTCGGCTCGTCGCTCGAAGCCCACTTCGGCGACACGCCCGTCGGCCGCGAGACCGTCGCCGCACACCGCCGCGCCCTGCGCGGGCAGGACTGCGCGTACGAGGTCGAGTGGGCCGGGCGCACGTTCCAGTGCCGCGTCCAGCCGCTCCGGGCGGACGGGGAGATCCTCGGGGTCGTCGGGGCCGCGACCGACATCACGGACCGCAAGGCCGCCGAGAAGGACCGCGAGCGCCTGCTCGCCGAGGTCGAACATGCCAAGCACCAGCTCGAGAACGCCGGCCGCGCCAAGGACCGCTTCCTCGCCACGCTCAGTCACGAGCTCCGCACGCCGCTCACGCCCGTGCTGGCGCTCGCCTCCGCCCTGCGCGGCCGCGACGACCTTCCCGCCGACGTAACCGAAGACCTCGAGACCATCCGCCGCAACGCCGAGCTCGAGCGGACGCTGATCGACGACCTGCTCGACCTGACGCGCGTCGCCGCCGGCAAGCTCCAGCTCCACCGCGAGGCCGTCGACGCCCACGACCTGCTCAAGAACACGCTCGACGTGGTGCGCGAAGACCTCAAGCACAAGGGCGTCGCCGTCGTGATGGACCTGTCGGCGGACCGCCAGTACGTGTTCGGCGACGCCGCCCGCCTCCAGCAAGTCTTCTGGAATTTGATCAAGAACGCCGTCAAGTTCACGCCGTCCGGCGGGACCGTCCGCGTCCGCACGGCCGTCGTCGGCCCGGACCTGCGCGTCGAGATCATCGACTCGGGCATCGGGATCGCCGCGGATGCGCTCGCCAAAATCTTCGAGCCGTTCGAGCAGGGGGCCGAGCAGATCACCCGCCAGTTCGGCGGCCTCGGGCTGGGCCTGCACATCTGCAAGGCCCTGGTCGACGCGCACGGCGGGCGCATCAGCGCCGCCAGCGACGGCCCCGGCACCGGCGCGACGTTCGCCGTCGAGGTCGCGCTCACGGATGCGCCGGCGCTCACCGCCGCGTCCGGCCAGACCCCCGCCGTCGACGTCCCCGGCCTTCGCATTCTTCTGGTCGAGGACCACGCCGACACCGCCAAGGTGATGCAGCGCCTCCTCGCCGGCGCCGGGCACACGGTCGCCGTCGCCTGCACCGTCCAGGCCGCCCTCCGCCAACTCGCCGAGACCGGCGGCGCGGACCTCCTCATCAGCGACATCGGACTCCCCGACGGCAGTGGCCTCGATCTCATGCGCCAGGTCGCCCAGACCTACGGCCTCAAGGGCATCGCCCTCTCCGGCTACGGCACCGAGGCCGACGTCGCCGAGTGCGCCAGCGCCGGCTTCGCCGCCCACCTGACCAAGCCGGTTCCGCTGTCGGCGCTCCGGCGGGCGATCGCCGCCGTCGCGGGGTAGGGAATGAGGATGGGGAGGTGAGGGGATGGGGTGATGGGGAGTCAGCTGCAGGTCAACGACCTGCTGACGCGTTCCGTTCCGCGCGACGACCGTTTCGCGCTCGGATCCGTCGGCAACCCGTTGCGTTGCAGCTATCCCACGCTCGTTGTGATTCGCGGGTAGTTTGCGACGATTCGGCACCTCCCTTACAGTGCCGAACCCGACAGGGGACGCTCGTTTGACGCGCCGGGCAAGCCCGGCGGCTAAAAGGGGTTTGCCGACCACATAGGACGCACCGCACATGTTCCAGGAATTCGGGATCGAGCCCCTCGAGACGCGCACGCTCCTGTCGACCGTCCTCCGGTCCGGGTCGACCCTCCGCGTCGGAGGCGACGCCGGGGTCAAGAACCAGATCACCCTCCGCATGGCGGCCGACGGCGACTCGATCGCCGTCACGATAAACGGCGCCACCCAGGTCGTCACGACCGACGATCTGGACAAGATCCGCATCGCCGGGGCCGAACTCGACGACACGATCCGGATTCAAGAGACCCTCAACGAGTTCGACATCACGTGCAGCATCGAGGGCCTGGCCGGCAACGACTTCATCGTCTGCGGGGGCGCGAACGACTTCGTCTACGGCGGCGACGGGCACGACACCGTCCGCCTCGGCAACGGCCGCAACAAGGCGTACGGCGAGGCCGGGAACGACCACCTGACCGGCGGCGACGGCCGCGACCTGCTCGTCGGCGGGGCCGGTCACGACCAGCTCGAGGGCGGCGACGCCCGCGACGAGATCACCGGCGACAACGGGAATGACGTCCTGTACGGCGGGGACGACGCCGACCTGCTGATCGGCGGGCGCGGCAACGACCTGGTCTTCGGCGACGCCGGCCGCGACGTCCTGATCGGCAACACCGGCGCCGACACGATGTTCGGCGGGACCGACCACGACGAGTTGTTCGGCAACGAGGACAACGACGTCCTCAGCGGCGACGCCGGCCGCGACTCCATCTGGGGCGGCGCCGGCTCCGACCGGATCAGCCAGGGCAAGGGCGGCGGCTTCACCGACCACGGCGAACTCGAAAACTTCGAGACGTACATGAAGGAAGTCCTGCCGGACACCGAAGCGGAGTAACGCGCTCGCGGAAAACGAGAGCCCAGCGACTTGTCGCGGGACGGAGTCCGACCCACCGGGTGCGCGCCTATCGTAATGACGGGAGGCCCCGCGCATGACCCGCCCCGACGTCCAATGGGAACGCCAGCCCGCCGCCGAGCAACTCGTCCGCGAATTGGTCGACGACTTCCTCTCACGCTGCCCCGAAGCCGCGACGCTCGCCCGGCGGATGCGCGACGAGACGGGCACGCGGTTTATTGACTGGGTAGACCACGTCGCCCGCCCGTACAACGACCCGTACGTCGGACGGCTCATCGCAGCAGGGTTCAGGTGGAAGGAATTCGAGAATGTCGACCCGCGGCGGCGGCACTCTAAGCGTTTCACGCACCCCGCGGCGGTCGTGCCGTTCATCGACCTCATCCCTGCGTCAAACGAGTTGTGTGTCGCGATCAGAGTGGAATCTGTAATCGACTTTGCCGTGTCGAACGGGCTGAATGGTCCCGTCTTCGGAGAGCCGTTGGCGCCGGCGCGATGGATCGAAGCGGTGGGTCGCATCAACGACGGCGTGGCTTTGCTCGCGGCCGAGCGAAATGGGATCAATTCCTATGTGCCCTTCGCGCCCACAGATTACGTGAAGTATGCTGAACGCCTGACGCACGCGGAACGGTTTCGCACTCGCCGTCGAGAGTGGGATAACGAAGAGGCCGGCTTCGACGCACTGTCGGCACTACTTGACGCCTCGATCGCCGACCTCGGCACCGACATCACGACGCGAACCTTCTTCGCCGCCGAGCGCGAGTACTGGCAGCGCCGCAACCGCGCCGCCCAGTTCCAGAAGGCCCGGGAAGACCGCCTCGGCCTCGGCTGGGCCAACCACGACCACCACACGTACCGCTCGTCCCGCCGGCACTTCGGCCGCCTGATCGCCCTGTGGGAAAAGCTCGGCTTCGAACTCCGCGAGCGCTTTTACGCCGGCGCCGAGGCCGGCTGG
>DATHXE010000536.1:0-5603 GCA_035459845.1 Tepidisphaeraceae bacterium
CGAAGGAGGCCGAGCGCAAGCTCGCGGCGGTCGTGCTGGCGCTCGAAGCCGCGACTGCCGCAGCCACCGCCGCCACCGCCGCCCTTCAGGCTCAGGAGTCGCGCGGGGCCGAGCGCGACGCCGCCCGGCAGCACATCGTGCGCCTGGGCGAGCTCGCGGAGAAGGTGAAGGAATTGGAGGCCGCGAATCGCGCGGTGAAGACGGCGGAGACGACCGAGCGCGACGCCAACCTCGTGAAGGCGGGCGTCGAAAAGACGCTCGCCGACTCGCGCAAGTCAATCGTCGACAACGAAACCCGCAAGGTCGAGCTCACGAAGGAGAACGCGACGGTCAACGAGCTGGTGTTGAAGATCACGGCCACGCAAGGGTGGATCGAGGCGCGGCGAAAGCTGGATCTGGCGTTGCGGGAGCAGTCGGATTCACTCGCGACGCTCGCCAAGGCGCGGCAGCGCATGCCGCGGAGTCAGCAGACGTTCGATTGGGCGAAGCAGACGCTCGCCGACCAGCAGGCGCGGTGGGACCGGGGGCAGGCCGCGCTGCTCGCGCGCTCGCTGACCGAGGGTGGCGCGTGCCCGGTGTGCGGGTCGACCGATCACCCCGCGCCGGCCCACGCCGAGGACGACCTGCCGACCGAGGCCGCGCTGAAGACGTCGCGCGAGCACGTCGAGGCACTCGCCAAAGACTTGGCGGACGTGCAGGCCGAGATCGCCAAGCTCGACGCCGCCGAGGCCGGCCAGCGGCAGGTGCGGGCGGAGCTCGAATCGCGCCTGGGCATGAAGCTCGGGTTCGACGTCCCGCGCTTGGAGGACGAACTGAAGGAGCTCGAAGTCAGGCGAGAGCGCGCCGAGGCCGCGGGCATCGAGCTGACCAAGCTTGCCGAGAAGATCGAGACTGCCAAGGCCCAGGAGCAGTCGGCAGTGGTCAAATTCGCGGAGGCGGACGCCGCGGTTACCAAAGCATCCGGCGAACTCGCCGCCGCCCGCGCGGTGCTCGCCGACCGTCAATCCGCGGTCCCGGAAGAGCTGCGCAAGCCCGGCGCGCTCGCCGCCGAGCGCGAGAAGGCGAGTGCCGTCGTCAAGCAACTCGACGACGCGCTGGTGGCCGCCCGCAAGACGGCCGACGACGCGGGCAAGGCGCTCGCCTCCGCGCAGGCGGACCAGAAGACGCTCGCCGAGTTGGCCAAGTCGCTCGCCGAGCTGTTCGAGATGCGGCGGTCGGAGTTTTCCGCCAAGGCGCGCGAGAGCGGCTTCGAGGATCACACCGCGTTCAAGACCGCCAGGCTCACGCAAGAGCAGATCGACGCCCTCGACCGCGAGATCCGCGATTACCGCGTCGCATTGCAACTCGGCAAGGAGCGGCTGGAGAAGGCGACGCTCGCCGCGGCCGGGCTGGCGATGCCCGACCTCGGTGCCCTCACGGCCACCGAAGCTGCGGCGCAGCGCGAAGTCGAGTTGGTCATCAAGCGCGCCGCCGAGCTAGAGCAAGCCTTGGCCGAGGCCGACAAGTCGCTCGCCCGCCTGACCGAGCTCGAGGCGTCGCTGGCCGACCTCGACGCGCGGTACAAGGTCGTGGGCGCGATCGCCGACGCGGCCAACGGGCGGAACGACTTCAACGTCACGTTCCAGCGGTACGTGCTGGGCGTGTTCCTGGACGAGGTGCTCGCGGCGGCCACGTTGCGACTGTCGACAATGAGCCGCGGGCGGTTCCAGTTGTGGCGGGCGACCGGGGAGGCCGTCGGCCAGCGCGCGGCGGGTCTGGACCTGGTCGTCCACGATTTGCACACGTCCACCACGCGCCCGGTCGGCACGCTGTCGGGCGGGGAGTCGTTCCTGGCCTCCCTCTCCCTCGCCCTCGGCCTGGCCGACGTCGTCCAGGGCCACGCCGGTGGCATCCGCCTGGAGACCATCTTCATCGACGAGGGCTTCGGCACGCTCGACCCCGAGTCGCTCGACCTGGCGATCCGCGCGCTGCGGGATCTGCAGAAGGGCGGGCGGCTCGTCGGGATCATCTCGCACGTGACGGAGCTGAAGGAGTGGATCGACGCGCGGCTGGAAGTGGTCGCGGGGCGCGGGGGGAGCGTGGCGCGGTTCGAGGTGCGGTGAACGATACGTCTGCGACGCGTGCGGTTCGGGGATTCCCATTCGAACGCGTCAGCAGGCCGTTGACCTACAGCTGACTTTTCGGTTGTTCCCGCCGGAGCCCCCCGGTAGCATTTCCGCTCTCACGTCTCGCGTCCCCCGACAAGGAGATTCTCATGTCTCGCCGCTCGCTGGTCGGTCTGTTCGCAGCCCTGTTCGCGCCCGTCGCATTCGCCGCCGACGTTACCGTCGCCCCCACCACGGGCGACCCGGGCATTCAGCGGGTCGACACGATCGCGCTGGCGCCCGGCGGGCACCTGCTGGTCGCCGACGGGGCGACCTCGCGCGTGGTGGTCATCAAGACGGGCGACACGGCCAAGCTCCCCAAGGCCGACGAGGGGCCGAAGGTCGCCAACGTCCTGCACGAGATCGCCGGGCGGCTCGGGGCGGCGGACAAGGACGTCGAGATCGCCGAGATGCTGGTCAACGCCGACACCGGGCGGGCCTACCTGCTGGTCAAGAAGCTCGACGAGAAGCGCAACTTGATCGTCACCGTCGACCCGGACGGGACGATCGCGCCGCTGGACCTGGCCAAGGCGTCCTTCGTCGCGGTCAAGCTGCCCCAGGGCGCCGCGCCCGCCGGTGCGCCGCGCGTCACCGAGATGGCCTGGGCGAAGGATCGGCTCGTCTGCTCGGCGCGCACGGGCGAGGAGTTCGCGTCCAAGTTGATGGTGATTCCCGCCCCGCTCGGGCCGGACAGCGCGGCCAACACGATCTCGGCCGAGACGTACCACGTCGCCCACGGCAAGTGGGAGACCAAGGCCCCGATGGCCGCCCTGTGCCCGTACGAGGAGAACGGGCGGCTCTACGTCGTCGGCGGGTTCGGGTGCACGCCGATCGTCAAGTACCCCGTCGACACGATCAAGGACGGCGCCAAGGTGAAGGGCGAGTCGATGATCGAGCTCGGCTCGGGGAATCGTCCGCTCGACATGTTCATCTACACGAAGAACGGCAAGCCGTCGGTGCTGGTCAGCACGTTCCGCTTCTTCCACGAGAAGGCGCCGCTGGGCCCGAGCGCGTACTGGGTCTGCCGGTTCGACCAGTCGATCCTCGGGTCCGACAGGACCAACGAGAAGGCGATGCGGCGGAACGTGAAGAAGCCGGACGACTCGGCCGCCAACGTGGCGATCGCGTTCAGCGGCGTCCGCCACATGGGCAAGCTCGACGACGGGCGGGCGGTGGTGATCCGGGAGAACAAGGACGACAAGACGAAGCTGGATTTGGAAGTGCTTCCGCTGCCGTAAGGAAAGTCGCGCGGTGGCACTGGCAAACTGTAAGCTTGCCGGTCGTCGAAGGAGGCGGAGCCGTTGCACTCCGCGAGGCAACCCACTGGTAAGCGTACTTACCAGTGCCACCCAGCGGCCGCGCATCTAAGCGGAAATGATCCCGGTCGGAACCATCCTCGTGGCCCTGCTCACTGCGCTGCTCGCGCCCCGCGCGTCGGGTGCGACGACCGAACAGCGCGAACCTCCCTCGCTGACCATCACCGCCGACGACCCCGCCCGCCCCGCCGTCACCGCCCGATTGCCGCCCGACGTCGCGCGAACGCTTGGCGAGGGCGACATTCTCGCCGCCACCGCCACCCCCCTGCTGCGCCTGACGCGGCTCGACCCCGAGACGAAACAGGAAGGCCCGCCGATTGTCGGTGCCTACCGACTGACCGGCGTGACGCTCCGCTTCGTCCCCGCCTTTGCCCTGGGCGCAACGGGCCGCTTTCGCGCGACGCTGATCCTGCCCGGTCAACCGCCCGTCTCGTCCGACTACACCCCCGTCGCCGAGCGCGAGGTCGCCGCGCCGACCGTCGAACGGATCTACCCGACCGCCGACGCGCTCCCCGCCAACCTCCTCAAGTTTTACGTCAACTTCTCCCGCCCGATGCGGCAGACCGAGCGCGTGTTCGACCAGATGCACCTGATCGACGACCGCGGCCAGCCCGTGCACGACCCGTGGCGGCGCCTGCCACAGTGGTCGGACGACGGCCGCCGGCTCACGCTCTGGATCCACCCCGGCCGGGTCAAGCGCGGCGTCAATTTGCGAGAAGATCTCGGGCCCGTGCTCGTCCCGGGGCGGCGGTACACGCTCCGGCTGGATGCGACGCTCGAAGCACTCGACGGGCGGCCGCTCGGGCGCGCGGTCGAGAAGGCGTTCGCGCCGACTGCGGAGGACCACGAGCGCATTGACGTCGGACGGTGGAAGATCGATACCCCGCGTGCCGGGACGCGCGAACCGCTGACCGTCACGTTTCCCAAGCCGCTCGATCAGGCGCTGTTGCACCGGTTGGTCACCGTCCGCGACGCTGCCGGAAAGGCGGTCGACGGGACGGTTGCGGTGAGCGAGTTCGAAACGGTTTGGCGGTTCGTTCCGGGCACACCGTGGGCGCGCGGGGCGCACGCGGTCGCCGTCGATGACCTGATGGAAGATCTGGCGGGCAACACGCCGGTGCGTGTGTTCGATACGGATTTGGAGGCGGGACCGGTGCGGGCGCCGGCGGCGCCGGCGACGTTCGAGCCGCGATAGGTTCGCGAACAAGTCACTCGACATTCAGATGTTGAGGCACGGCGCGGCACACCGATTTCCGCAACGCGGCGCACGAACGCACCTTCTCGACATCGGAATGTTGAGCTACGCGGCAAACGCGCTCGCCTTCGGGCGGCGCTGTCGCTTGGCCTGCGGGTCGCGGATAAACGGTGATAATTGGATTTGCAACGATTACACGCCCGCCGGCGCGGCCTCGGCCGCCGCGCGCACCGTCGCGTCGCCCGGGAGCACGCGCAGGCGCGCGGTCATCTCGTCGCACAGGGCTTCGAAGTAGCCGGAGAACGGGTACCCGTACTTCTGGGCGAACGTCGCGGGCTTGGGCCCGGGCTCGGTGGCGGCCGCGATCGCCGCGGAGTTCGGGATCACCGTCTCGAACGGCTTGGGCAGGCGGTCGAACGGCGCCTCGCCCGCGCGGGCCGCCTCGATGATCCGGTTGTGCAGCGCGACGGCCGACCGGTACAGCGTCCAGAGCGTCCCGAGCGGCTGCGTGGCGTAGCCCTTGGCGCGGATGCGGTCCAGCAGGTAGAGCGACCCGCGCACGCTCAGGCGGTCCGGGATCGACGGCACCACGTAGCAGTCCGCGACCGGGATCAGCACCTGCACCTGCAGCGCGATGCTCGGCGGGCAGTCGACGATCACGTACTCGTACTCCCCCGCCAGCCACCGCTTGAGCTGCACGCGCCGGCGGTTCAGCACGCGCAGGAACTCCTCGTTCGAGCTGTGCCCGCGGCGGGCCTTGGCCATGTTGGTCGAGAAGTCGTCCACGCGGATGGAGCACGGCAGGACCGACAGCGTCTCGAGCCCCCCGCCGATGTTGGACGCGCTCGGGGCGACGAACGCGCCGAACCGGTCGGGCGAAAACTCTTCGTCGAGCATCGCGGCGAGCAGGTCGTGCAGGGTCCGCCGGGTATTCTCGCAGCGGAGTTG
>DATHXE010000537.1:0-4875 GCA_035459845.1 Tepidisphaeraceae bacterium
GGGTAAAGCTGCGTCGCCTTGATGTCGCCGCCGCTCAGCGCGACCTCCAGGTTCGCCAGCACCGGGTCCTTGATCTTCGTGTAGAAGTTCGACAGCTTCACCTCCACGTCCTCTTCCGGCAGGACGTACTGGCTGAACGCCCTGGTCCCCTCGGCGAGCTTGTCGAGCAGATGGGTGTTGATGTCGGTCCCGATTCCGAACGAGAACACGCGCACCTGCTCCGGGTTCGCCTTGCTCACGTTGCTGAGGATCTTTTCCTGGTTCGTCTCCCCGATCGTCGGCACGCCATCGGTCAGGAAGATCACGACGTAAGGGCGCTCCTGCCCGGCGATCCGACGGTCCTTCCCGAGCTTCATCGCCTTCTGCAGCGCCTCGTCGATCGCCGTCCCGCCGATCGGCTTGAGCGCCGACACGAACTGCTGCGCCTTCTCGACGTTTTCCTTGTTCGCCGGCTTGAGTTCGTCAAAGAACGATTCCGCCTCGGTGCTGAACCGGACGATCTCGAACCGGTCCTGCTCGTTCAGGTTCGCCAGGCAGAACGCCAAGGCCTTCTTGGCCTGCTCCATCTTTTTCCCGGCCATCGACCCCGACGTGTCGAGCACGAGGCACACGTCCTTGGGCTGGACCTTCTTGTTCTTGACGTCGATGCCCGGCGACGCGAGCAAGAGGAAGTAGCCCTCACCGTCGCCCGGGTTGCGGTAGGTCAGGAGGTTGATGCCGACGTTGTTCTTGGCCTCCTTCGAGAAGACGATCTTGAAGTCCATATCGGGCCGGACGTTCCGCTCCTCGTAGCCGATCGTGGCCTTTTTATCCCCGTCGCGTTTGATCTCGACCGCGTGGCTCGGGCAGTAGACGGCCTTGAGCGGCTGGTCGGTCGCCAGGTTCACCTTCACCGACACGTTGCGCAGCGGCCGCGCGCTGAACTTTTCGGTGTTCAGCGGGTACGTGTACTCCGTGAGCCCCGTGTCCGATTTCATCAGCTGCGTGTACTTGATCTTGACCTGTTTCTTGCTGTTCGGCTCGATCGGGAAGATCCGCACCTTGAACGTGTCGCGTCCGATGTACTCGAGCAGCGCCGGGTCCTTGCGCTGGCGGACGATGCTCTCGTAGATCGCGCGGGCCTTGTCGGCCGGCAGGAGCTCGGCCTCCTGCTGCTTGCCGTTGACGTCCATCGAGAACTTGTCGATGTGCGCGCCCGGCGGCAGAGGGAACAAATACGTCCCCTCGAGCTGCAGCGAGTTGGGGTTGACGAACTCCTGATCGACCGAGGTCGTGGCCACGTTGTCGCGGATGTCGACCGTCACGTGGTGGTACGAAACCTCGAGCGGGGCGAAGCTGAAATGACCGGTCGGGACCGGCACCGGTTGCGGGCCGTCGTGGATGACGATGAACCCGTCCGCTCGCGCGGCGGCCGGGGCTAGCGCAACAAGTACCGCCAAGATTGCCCAAGCCGCCCGAATGATGCGCTGCATAACGTCCTCGCTGGTTCGTAGACTGATCGCCCCCGTTCATTAGAAGACGCACCGCCCGGAAAGTTTCTTAGACGTTACCGGGCCGTTACGTCGCGCGCCCGCATGTCGTCGGGGCGATCCCCCACCTTTCCCCGAGTCTTCGCTGGGGGGCGCGTGGGTTGCGGCGGCCGCCGAATCCCGCACGGGCGTCGCGGTTTTGCCGCCAAATCGGGCCGAATTGCCGTGCCCCGCCTGCGCGGAACCCGGCTCAGCGGAATCGCCCCGGGATTCGCCCCCGATGGCACGACCGTTGCGAAAACCCCTGACGCCGCTGTCCCGCGGACGTCCCTTCGTCTCGCGTGGCGGCGATCGTCGTCGACTGTCATTCCAATCCCATGCCCCTTTACGCCCGGGAGGCGTCACCATGCACATGAATGATCTTCAGGACCTGTTCAAGGAAGACCTCAAGGACGTTCTCAACGCCGAGAACCAGATCGCCAAAGCGCTGCCGAAGATGATCAAGGCCGCGACGCACGACGAGCTGCGCGCGGCGTTCGAGTCCCACCTCGAGGAGACCAAGGAGCAGATCAACCGCCTGGAGCAGGTCATGGGCATGGTCGGCATGCCGGTCAAGGGCAAGACCTGCAAGGCCATGAAGGGCCTGCTCGAGGAAGGCAAGGAGGTCATGGAAGAGGACGCGACCGACGACGTGATGGACGCGGCGCTGATCGGCGCGGCCCAGAAAGTCGAGCACTACGAGATCGCGACCTACGGCACGCTCTGCACTTACGCCGAGCTCTTGGGCCTGCGCGACGCGAAGAGGCTCCTCGGGCAGACGCTGGACGAAGAGAAGGCCACGGACCAGAAGCTGACCGACTTGGCCGAGTCGCTGATCAACCTCGAAGCGGCGCAGGGCGAGCAATGAAGCCGATCGGGGCGGGAGCCCGGGGCTGACGGTCGGTGGTGGAAGGCGTAACCCCCGGGTTGTGGGCACACGTCACGCTTCGGACGCGCGGCTCGTATCGAAAAGCGGCTGAGCTTGCACGGGATTTGCAGGCCCAAGCATATCCGTACGAATTGCCTCCGATTCGGGACAAATCGTCATTTTGAACCGGTCCGGGTGCAACAAACGGTCGCACCCACGTGCACGTATTCCACGGAAAGGAACAGGCCATGAACGAAGACACCAATCCGAACCAACCGGCCGGCTCGGGCACCGACATGCAGAGCCAGAGTAACGGCGGAGCCGTACGGAGCGGGACCAGCCGCCGCGGGTTCGCGTCGATGAACCGCGAGAAGCAGCGGGAAATCGCCAGCAAGGGCGGGAAGGCCGCCCACGCGAAGGGGACGGCCCACGAGTTTACGCCGGACGAGGCGCGGGAGGCGGGCCGCAAGGGCGGCTTGGCGGTAAGCCAGAACCGCGAACACATGGCGGCGATCGGCCGCGAGGGCGGTAAGAAGTAAGCGACAGGCGGTTGGTAAGTCGGCTTACTTGGTACGGTTATCGCTGGATGAACGACGTCAAACGGCGTCGCGAGCGCTCGTTCCCGAGTCGGGCGCTCGCGACGCTCTCTTTTTTTTCGGGGGACGTCCTGAAGTCATCTGCATGCGTGCACGGGGGCGCGCCTGCGGGTAGATTTGATGTCACGACATCGGGCAATACGCAATCACATTCAGGTGGAATCGGGAGACGGGCATGATCGTGTACGTGGGGAAGACCTTCAGCAGCGCGGTAACGGGCGGGCAGTTGCAGCGTGTGGACTGCGAGAAGTGCGCGACCGAGTACTACTACGAGTTGGTCCGGGTCGGGACGGGCGCGGCGTCTGCGCCCTACCTGATCGGCCAGAACTCGGCGGCGAACCGGGCGAGCCGGGCAGCGGAAAAGGCGCTGGCCAAGCGCTTGGCGCGCGAGGCGGAGATGGTGCCGTGCCCGCAGTGCAACTGGGTGCACTCGTCGCTGATCGACCGGTACCGGCGGCGGCAGTACAGCGGGTTTGTGAAGCTAGTGGTGCTCGTATCGGTGTTGGGGCTATTAGCCGTTCCGTTCATCCGACTGGCGCTGGCCGACGACCGCGGGCGGAACCGCGACGGGAGTGGGGCGGGGATGATGCCGTGGGTGATCGCGGCGCCGTTCATCCTGTCGGCGGCGTGGCTCCTGCCGATCCGGGCGGCGCTGCGGCGTCGGATCAATCCGAACCGGACGTTTCCGAACGCGCCCGCGCTTCCCCCGGGAACGCCGCCGGCGATGGTTCGGCGCCCGGACCCGAGAACGGGCGAGGATCGGCTGGAGGCGGTGCCGCGACCGGCGGTCGGCGAGGACGAATCGGTGCGGCCGGGACAGGTCGGGCGCGAGTGGGTGACGTACCGGGCGGGCCAGGTGACGTTTCCGTCCGCGTGCTGCGTGTGCATGGCACCGGCGACGACCCAGTACAGTGCGCCGTTCAAGGTTCGCGAGGGCGACGAACTCGACGTGCCGCTCTGCGTGGGGTGCGCGCGCGGGTTGAAGGCAAAGTGGTGGCTGACGGCGCTGGCGACCGCGCTGCTGCTCGCGGGCGTGCTCGCGTTGGTGGCGTGGGGCGGAGTGCTGAAGGTCGACGCGACCGGGCGGACGATCCTGTTTACGGCCGGGTGCATCATCGGGATTCCGCTTTTCGTGGCGGTGATCCCGACGCTGGTGACCAAGCCGTACAAGCTGAAGGTGGTGGACAAGGATCGGGCCATCTTCCGGCTGACGACGACGAGCCCGGAGTTCGTGCGGGCGCTGCGGGAGCAGGTTCGGGAGTCGGAGGGGAGGTAAGCGCGGATTGGTCTGAGGGTTAGGTTCGGCGAGGAGCGGGATGAGGCGCGCGGGCGTTGACGTGCACCTTCGGTGCGACCGTTGAGAACGGGCTTCCCGGAACGACGACACCCGCGCGAGGGGCGCGGGTGTGTCGTGAATTCGAATCCGGCGAAATGGGCTTATCCGCCGAAGCTCGGGGAGACCTCGGTGCTGCCGCGGGGTTCGGCGTTGCGGGCGGCTTCGGAGGGCATGGGGACGGGGTGCTCGGTGATCGCGTCGACGTTGAAGAACTTGGGGAGCAGGTCGTGGCGGCGGAGCCAGTCGAGCAGGACCTTTTCGAGGTCGCGGTCGAGCTGGTCGATCTTCTCGTCGGCGACCTGATTGAGGTATTGGGCGGCCGGGGCGCCGACCTCGTCGTGGGCCTGCCAGGCCATCTCGCGGAGGAGTGTGCGGGCGTGGCCGGCGACGTGGGGGTCGGGCTCGCAGCGGCGACCGACGAAGACGGACTGCGGCGGGGTGAGCTGGGTCCGCGCGTCGTCGAGGGCGGCGGCAAGGGCCTCCTCGCGCGCGAGAAATGTGCCGGTGTAGTTTTCGCCGTTGAGGGAGTAGGCGTAACGAGCGGGCATAGGCTGACTCGTCCTTTCT
>DATHXE010000538.1:0-10319 GCA_035459845.1 Tepidisphaeraceae bacterium
CCCGGCGGATGTCGATCCCAGTCGGGCACACCTGCACGCACAACGTGCAGTCGACGCAGTCGCCGTGGGTCGGTGCCGGCGGCGCGTCGGCCGTGGCCGGTGAGGGGGCGTCGAGCGTTTTCAGCACCGGCAGGGTGACCGGCGGCCGGGGGGCGTGGCCGCGCGGTTCGCCGCGGACCGAATCGTAGCTGATGATCAGGGATTGGCGGTCGAGGAGGACGGACTGGATGCGCCCGTACGGGCAGGCAATGATGCACGTCTGCTCGCGGAACCAGGCGAAGTTGAACAGCATCGCCGCGGACACGACCACGACGATCGCGAACCCGGCCGGGTGGTTGGCGGGGGACGAGGTGATCCAGCGGTTGAGCGTCTCGGCGGGGACGAAATAGGCGAGGAACGTGTTGGCCAGGTGGACGCACAGCAGGACGTACGTCGCGTACATCAGCGCGAGGCGCCACCCGGCGACCGCGCCCGCCGGCCGCCCGCCGCGCCCGGTCCGGCCCGTGAACAGGCGCTCGATCGGGCGGAACACGTACTCCAGGTAGACGGTCTGCGGGCAGGCCCACCCGCACCACACGCGGCCGAACACCGCGGTGAACAGGAAGATGGAGACGATCCACGTCAGCAGCGCCAGCGCAAGGAACCGCATGTCCGTCGGCAGGAACGTCTGCCCGAAGATCGTGAACCGGCGGTGGATCACGTCGAGCAACAGCACCGGCCGCCCGCCGATCCGGAGGAACGGCACCAGGACGAACAAGCCGAGCAACGCGTAGGCGACCGCACGCCGGCGGTGCCAGAACCGACCCGTGGCCACCCTGGGATAGAGCCACCGGCGGGACCCGTCCTGCTCGAGCGTCGACAGCACGGGCTCGGGGGCGTCGAGGATGACGGGATTGGAATTCACAGCTGGCCTTTTCATGCCCGCGGCGGACCGGGCGGGTTTACTTTGCGGACCACGCGGCGATCGACTGCCCCTCCGGCGGCCGGCCCGGAACGTTGGTCCCGCGGAGCGACAGGACGTAGGCGGACAGCACGGCGACGTCGCGCGGCGTGAGGCGGTTCTCCCACGCGGGCATGGCGCCGTTGTTGCGGCCCTTGCGGACGACGTCGGGGACGTCGCCGACCGTGCGGACGTTGATGTAACTTTCGTCGGTCAGGTTCGGCCCGGTCAGGCCGGCGCCGGCCGGGCCGTGACACGCGGTGCAGTGCGTCTGAAACAGGGCCTTGCCGACCGTCATCGCCCGCTCGGCCTTCGACAGCGCTAGCAGCGACTCCGGGTCCGACTTCACCTCCCCGACGGCCGCGAACTGGCGGTCGGCGTCGGCGCTCAGCTCCTGCTCGTACGCCCCGAGCGGGCCGAACTGCGACCCGGCCAACGCGGCGAACAGCAGATAGAGCGCCGAGAACCCGATGGTGGCCGCGAACAGCCAACTCCACCACCCGGGCATCGGGTTGTCGTACTCCTCGATGCCCTCGTAATTGTGCCCGGTGAGCTTGGGGCCCAGGTTTTCTTTCGCGGATTGCATGGTTAACGATCCTCCCCGGTCGGCGGCGGTGTGACGGTGTCGCGCGCCGCGTCGCCGCTCTCGCCAGTCAATGGGATCCGCGACCATCGGTCCGCCTGGTGCGGCGGGCGCGTCGTCGCGTACAAAGTGACGGCGGCGAAGACGAAGACGAAGAGGACCAGCCCGGCCGTCGTCAGCGCGGTCGTATCCATTTGGGTCAGCACATCCTTGAAGCTCACGGGCGGACTCCAGTAACGGGTTGAACGGGGGCGTTGGTCGTCGCAGGCGCCTGGGCCTTGGCCGCCGGGACGGTCGGGGCGGTGATCGGGGCGGTGGCCGGCCCGGTGGGCGCCGTCGTCGGGCCGGGCTCGGCGGGCTTGGCGAACAGGTCGGTCCCGACGCGCTGGAGGTAGGCGATCAGCGCGACGACCTCCTTGTCCTCGAGGCCGGTCGGGCCGCCCTGGGCGTTGATGCGCTTGGCGATCGCGGCGGCCTGGGCCTTGGCGTGGTCGACGCCGCCCGCGACGTCCGAGTCGTCGTACGGCACCCCGACCGCGCGCATCGCCTTGAGCCGTTTCGGGATCGAGTTGAAATCGGTCTTGGTCTCGGCCAGCCACTTGTAGTCGGGCATGACCGTCCCCGGCGTGACCTGGCCGGCACCCATGAAGTGGAGATAGTGCCAGAGGTCGGACTGCTTGCCGCCCTCGCGGGCGAGGTCCGGCCCGATCCGCCGGCTACCCCACTGGAACGGGTGGTCGTAGACCGACTCGCCCGGCTTGGAGTACTCCCCGTACCGCTTGACCTCCGCCAAAATCGGGCGGATCTGCTGCGAGTGACAGTTGTAGCACCCCTCGGCCAGGTACACGTCGCGACCGACGAGTTCGAGCGGGGTGTACGGCTTGACGCCCGCGATCGTCGGGACGTTGGAGCGGATCAGGAACGTCGGGATCAGTTCGAACAGCGTCGCGATCACGACGGCGGCGATCGTGTACATCGTGAACCGGAACGGCAGCCGCTCCCACTTGCGGTGCCACCAGAACGTACCCCAGACCTCCATCCGCTTGGCGACGTCGGCGACGTTGGTCAGCCGCGGCGCCGGAGCGACCTCCTCGTGCGCGTACGTCCGGGTCAGCGGCGCGGCCTCCTGCACGGGCTCGGCGTACGTGGCCGGGCGGGCGCGCCACGTCTTGTACAGGTTGATCCCGCCCAGGACGGCGCCCGCGAGGTAGAGGCCCCCGCCCAGGACGCGGATCGCCCACATCGGCACGATCACGCGGATCGTCTCGACGAAGTCGGGGTAGGCGAGCTGGCCCTGGTCGTTGAGCGACCGCCACATCAGGCCCTGCGTGATGCCGGCGATGTAGATCGGGACGACGTAGGTCAGGATGCCGAGCGTCGCGAGCCAGAAGTGGGCGTTGGCGAGCTTGACGCTGTACAGCTTGGCCTGGAAGACGCGCGGGAGCAGCCAGTACATCATCCCGAACGCCATGAACCCGTTCCACCCCAGGGCCCCCGCGTGCACGTGGGCGATCGTCCAGTCCGTGTAGTGCGACAGCGCGTTGACGCTCTTGACCGACAGCAGCGGGCCCTCGAACGTGGCCATCCCGTAGAACGTGATCGCGACGACGAAGAACTTGAGCACCGGGTCCGTCGCCACCTTGTTCCACGCCCCGCGGAGCGTAAGCAGGCCGTTGATCATCCCGCCCCACGACGGCATCCACAGCATGACCGAGAACAGCATGCCCAGCGTGCTCGCCCAGTCCGGCAGCGCCGTGTAGTGCAGGTGGTGCGGCCCGGCCCAGATGTAGATGAAGACCAGGCTCCAGAAGTGCACGATCGACAGGCGGTAGCTGAACACCGGCCGCTCGGCCGCCTTGGGCAGGAAGTAGTACATCAGCCCGAGGAACGGCGTCGTCAGGAAGAACGCGACCGCGTTGTGCCCGTACCACCACTGCATGAACGCGTCCTGCACGCCCGCATAAATCGGGTAGCTCTTGAGCAGCCCGGCCGGGACGACCAGGTTGTTGAACACGTGCAAAATCGCGACGGTCACGATCGTGGCGATGTAGAACCAGAGCGCCACGTACATGTGCCGCTCGCGCCGCCGGGCCAGCGTGCCGAAGAAGTTCACCCCGAAGAACCCGACCCAGACGACGGCGATCAGCAGGTCGATCGGCCACTCGAGCTCGGCGTATTCCTTGCTCTGGCTGATCCCCAGCGGGAGAGTGACCGCGGCCAGCAGGATGACGAGCTGCCACCCCCAGAAGTGCAGGCTCGACAGGCGGTCGCTGTACATGCGGGCCTTGCACAGCCGCTGCGTCGAGTAGTAGATCGCCGCGAAGATCGCGTTCCCGGCGAACGCGAAGATGGCCGCGTTCGTGTGGAGCGGGCGGAGCCGGCCGAACGAAAGCCACGGCTGCCCGAACGTCAGCGCCGGGAACACGAGGAGGAGGGCGACGACGATCCCGACGAGGAACGCGACGACGCCCCACGCGTACATCGCGACGAGGAACTTGCGGACGATCGCGTCGTCGTACACGAACTGGTCGAGGCCGGCCCACGGCTCGGGCAGGTCGTCGGTCACGCGCTCGCGACGGGGAAGGACGGCTAACTGGCTCATCGTACTCTACCTTGGCTGCCCGCCTCGCTGGGGCGGTTGAACGTCAGCTGTCGCGCGCCTCCCGAGCGCTTTCGAACGCCGGGCGGCGGGATCTCCCGCGAGGCGTCGTGCCCCGCCATAGGGAACTGGTGTGATTGTCGGAACGGAATGCGCCCCCTCCATCGGGGGCCGGTCTGAAAGTGCCGGCCCTGCCCGGCCCTAGGTCCCTAGGTGATTCTCGGATTCCCGGCGCGCGGGACGCGCCAGTCGGGGCGCGCCTAGCCCTGCAGGACGGCGAGCCGCGACAGCGGCGGGAACTTCGTGCAGGGGAAGACCGCCGTGTCCGCCGGCAGGTGGTCCGGGCCCGGGCACTCGGCCATGACCCCGCCCGGCCGCATCACGTCCTGGAGCGTCGTCTCCTTCAGGGCCCGCACGTACTCGCGCGTCATCGCCGCGAACCGGCGGTGGAGCGCGCACAGGTCCAGTTGCCGCGCCCCGGTGAGCATCGGACACTCGGGGTCGACCGGCACCCCGCCCAGCGCGTTCACCACGTCGTACAGCCGCACCTGCTCCGGCAGGCGGCACAGCCGGAACCCCCCGTCCATCCCGCGCCGCGACTCCACGATCCCGGCGTGCGCGAGTTGCTGGAGGATTTTGCCCAGGTAGTTCGACGGGACGTTAATCAGGCCGGCCACGTCGCGCGTCTGGTGAAATCCGTCTTCCGGGTCGTGGGCCAGGTAGGCCAGGGCTCGGAACGCATAATCGACGGTTTGGGTGAGCATGGGAGCCTCGACGGGGTCAGGGTTTGCGATCGCAGGCCGGGTACTCGCACCCGGCACGTGCTATGACGGAATATCCGGCGCTCCCGACCGCCGCTCCATCGGGGCGGACGATGGTTACGGCGTACGAGCCGACCCCATCGGCCTCATACATTCCCCTAGACGCCGCCACGCCGGGCCGTGTGCGGCTCGCGTTCGAAGAACCGCACCTCCCGCTCGGCCACCTCGACGACCCGGGCCCATTCGACCTTCGGGTCGGCCGTCAACCCGCCGTAAAAGTCCAGTGCTTCGGCGCGGTCCGCGATCGTCCGGCGCTCGCCCGGCCCGGTGCCGCGCACCCAGGAGACGACGTAGGAGAACTGGTCGGTCATAGGTCACCGCCTTCCGATCCTTTCGATCCGGGCCGAGCCCGCGGGCGAGGCGCGCCGTCACGCGCAGCGTCACGCCACCGTCACCGCCGCGTCCAGGTACACGTCCTGGATCGCGTTCAGCAGGGCCACGCCCTCGGCCATCGGCCGCTGGAATGCCTTCCGGCCGCTGATCAGCCCCATCCCGCCCGCGCGCTTGTTGATCACGGCCGTCCGCACCGCCACGGCCTGGTCGTCCGCGCCCGTGCTCGCCCCGCCGCTGTTGATCAGCGGCACCCGGCCCATGAAGCAGTTGGCGACCTGGTACCGGGCCAGTTCGATCGGGTGGTCGCCGGGCGTGAGCTTGTCGTACACGTCCTTGTGCGTCTTGCCGAACTTCAGGGCCGTGTAGCCCCCGTTGGTCGTCGGCAGCTTCTGCTTGATGACGTCGGCCTCGATCGTCACGCCGAGGTGGTTCGCCTGTCCGGTCAGGTCGGCGGCGGTGTGGTAGTCCTTGTCGGCCGTCTTGAACCCCGGGTTGCGCAGGTAGCACCAGAGGACGGTGACGAGCCCGAGCTCGTGCGCCGCCCGGAACGCGGCCGACACCTCCTGGATCTGCCGGGTCGACTCGGGCGACCCGTAGTAGATCGTCGCGCCGACCGCGACCGCCCCGAGGTCGAACGCCTGCTGCACCTGGCCGAACAGGACCTGGTCGTACTTGTTGGGGTACTGGAGGAACTCGTTGTGATTGAGCTTGACGAGGAACGGGATTCGGTGGGCGAACTGTCGCGATACCGCGCCGAGCACGCCGAGCGTCGACGCGACCGCGTTGCACCCGCCCTCGATCGCGAGGCGGACGATGTTCGCCGGGTCGAAGTAGAGCGGGTTGGGCGCGAAGCTGGCGCCGGCCGAGTGCTCGACCCCCTGGTCGACCGGGAGGATCGACACGTACCCGGTGCCCGCCAGCCGCCCGTGGTCCAAGATCGACTGGAAGTTGCGCAGCACCGCGGGCGACCGGTCCGACAGCGCCATGACGCGGTCGACGAAGTCCGGCCCGGGCAGGTGCAGCGCGGCGCGCGGGAAACCTTTGGCGACGTAGTCGAGCAGGCCGTTGTCGGCGGCGGTGGCGATCGCCACCGGGTCCGCCGGTCGTGTGAGCCGCAGGGTTGTCGTTGTCTCCGTCGTCGTAGTGGTGCCGTCCATGGGGGGCTCCTCGTGAGTCTGGGATCGACCGCTTCAAGTGTTTCGTCCCCCGCGCCGGTGCTCAATCGGGGCGCGGCCCGAAATACTCGGCCGGATCAAGTCGCACTCGTCTGGGGGAAAGACCTACCGCGTCGGGCCCGCCGCCTACCGACATCGGACGGACACCGAGGGCGAAATCGGCTGGCAACCCGATGGCGGCACGGCGTCCCGAAGCCAACACTAGTGGGTGAGGAGTTGACAGATGAAACCCACCAAACAGGTCATGCGTTCGACGCGGCCCGCCCCGGCCAAGCCCCACCGCAAGTTCGCCGCCCCCGCCCCGATGAACGGCCGGGGCTCGCGCCACGAAGGCCCCGGTCCCGGCCCCGCGCGCAGCCACAACCCGCGGCCCGGGGCCTGACCCATCGGTGGTGCGTCGCGCCCAGTTCCATTGTCCCACCGGAGGTGTCCAGTGTCAGCCGGCGTACGATCCCCGTCGTTCGCGCTCGACGCCGCGTGCCTGCCGCTCGAGCCGCGCATGCTCCTGTCCGCACCGGTCGTCGCCGTGCCGGCCCAGACCTATGTGTCCGCCCCCGGACTGATCGGCACGCTCGGCGTGAGCGCGTCCGCCGCCGGCGCCGACGGCCGCTCCGGCGACCTCTTCCTCGCCGGCGCCACCCCCGCCGGCCTTGACTTCGACCCGACCGCCGCCTCGTTCGTCAAAGGCAACCCCGGCGTCTGGGCCCCGTTCGTCGCCCGCTACGACCCCGGCCAGCACCCGCGCTGGGTGCACTACTTCGACGTCTCGGGCGCCCTGGGCGGTAAGAACGAGAACGGCGGCGGCATCGTCACCGCGCTCGCCGCCGGCCCCGACGGCTCGATGTACGCCGCCGGCGCCTTCGCCGGCACCGTCGACTTCGCCGACGGCGGCGGGCCTAAACTCACCACCGAACGCGCCGCCGACGGCGCCCTCGCCCACGCGGTCGACGTGTTCCTCGTCAAGTATGACCGCGACGGCGACTACCAATGGTGCCGCCTGATCAGCGACGTCACCACCGGCACCGAGGGCGTCGCCGGCCTCGCCGTTGACCGGTTCGGCAACGCCTACCTCGCCGCCTCGTCAACTGCCGTCGACCCCGCGACCGGCGACCCCGCCGCCACCCACGCTTACCTCGCCAAGTTCTCCGCCGACGGCGACCGCGCCTGGACCAGCACGCTCCCGGCCGGCCTGTCCGCCGTCGCCGTCGACCATTACGACAGCCCCTGGGTCGCCGTCGGCGGTCAGGTCCTCCGCGCGTACGAACTCACCGCCAGGCGCGGCCGCGTCGTCGACCGCATCGGCGTGGCCGCCGCCGACAACTCCAACGGCCACGGGGTCGGCACGATCTCCGCCAAGTCCATCGCGTTCGACGCCCACAACGACCTCGTCCTCGCCGGCGACTTCACCCGCACGTTCGACTTCGCCCCCGGCAAGCCGCGCCTGCTGTTCGGCGACAAGCGGTTCAACCCCGACCCCGCCGCGACCAACGTGTTCGTCTCTAAAACCCGCCCGGCGACCGGCGATCTCGCGTTCGCCTTCGCGGTCGGCGGGGCCAAGGCCGACCACGCCGCCGGCGCCGTCGTCGACCCTCGCACCGGCGACGTCGTCCTCGTCGGCACCTACGCCGGCACGGTCGACTTCGACCCGTCCCGCCACGCCGCCGCCCCGCTCGATTCCGGCATCTCGATCAGCAACCAGGCGTTCACCGACCTGTTCGCCGCCCGCTACTCCCCGACCGGGCGGTTCCGCGCAGTGACCAGTAACGCGCTGCCGGAATACATCGCGACGGCGGCGCGCGGCGTCGGGCTCACGCCCACTTCCGTCTTCGCGGCCTCGTCGGAGAACTTCCCGCACGTCGACTTCAAGAGCATCGCGTTGTTCGAACTCCCGCTCGGATGACCCTGCCAAGCGGCGGCCGAACGCACACGGAGGTCCGCCATGAACGATCAAGCCAAGAATATCGTCGTCGGCGTCGACGACGCCGCCCCGTCGTCCTGGGCCCTGTCCGTCGCCGCCGGCCTGGCGGCCGCGCTCGACGCCCGGCTGACGCTGGTGCACGTGTTCGTCCCGCCTGTCGCCGGGATCAGCGAGATCCCCCTGCCGGTCGACGAGATCTGCGAGCGGCTCCGGTCGGAGTCCGCGGCCCTCCTTGCCGACGCCCGTCGGAAAGTCCCCCCGGAAATCCAGGTCGAAACGGTCATCCGCCAGGGCTCCCCCGCGCTCGAAATCGACGAGGTGGCGCGTCGAACCGCCGCCGACTTCGTCGTCGTCGGCACCCACGGTCGCGGGCGCCTGGCGACGTTCGTGCTGGGGAGCACGGCCGAGGCGGTGATCCGCCGCGCCCCGTGCCCCGTGATCGTCGTCGCCCACGAGCCCCGCCCCGCCGGCGCGCCCCACGGGCCGCCCGTGACCGCGACCGCGCAGGTGCCCCGGTGAACTGCGGAAATCGGAGATCTTCCACCAGGGCTGGCCCGTCCGGCGCCCGCCCGCCAACTCGAACCGAACGAGGTGCCCCATGTCGTCCGACGCCAAAGCCCACTACGATACCAACCCGACCCGAATGTCCGCCGCCCGGTCGGCGATGCCCGACGCCGCCAAGGGGTTCGGCGGCCTGTTCCAGGCCGTCATGCGCGACGGCGCGCTCACCGTGCGCGAGAAGGAACTCATCTCCCTGGGCATGGGCCTGGCCCTGCGGTGCGACCCGTGCGTGTACGCCCACGTCGAGAAGGCCCTGCGCGCGGGCGCGACGCGCGAGCAGGTGCTGGAGACGGCCGCAGTCGCGGTCATGATGCAGGGCGGCCCCGCGTACACGTACCTGCCCAAGGTCGTCGAGGCCCTGGACGCGCTGGCCGAGACGTGACCGCGGGCGGTACCCTTCCCGTCACGGTCGCGCGCACCCGGTAACGAGGACCCGCCCATGTCGGTCCGCACGATCACGCCCGCCGAAGTCGCCGACCGGATGATGCACGACCCGGCCGGCCGCCTGATCGACGTGCGCACGCCGGCCGAGTTCGCCACCGTCCACGCCGAGGGCGCCCGGTCGATCCCCCTGGACCACCTCGACCCCCCCGCCGTCATGGCCGCCGGTGACGGGCTGGCGGACGGGCCGGTGTACGTCATCTGCAAGTCCGGTGGCCGGGCCGCCAAGGCGTGCGAGCGGTTCCACGCCGCCGGCTTCACCGACGTCCTGAGCGTCGCCGGCGGGACCGACGCGTGGGCGCGCGCCGGCCTGCCCGTCGTCCGCGGGACCTCCGGCGTGATCTCGCTCGAGCGCCAGGTCCGGATCGGCGCCGGCCTGCTCGTGCTGACCGGAATGGTCCTCGGCTGGCACGTCCACCCCGCCTTCCACTGGTTGTCCGCGGTCATCGGCGGCGGCCTGGTGTTCGCCGGCGTCACCGACTGGTGCGGCATGGGCGTGCTGCTCGCGCGGATGCCGTGGAACCGCCGCGGGGCGGCTGCCGGGTCTCCCGTCGCGGTGCCCCCGCCGGCCCGGGATCGGACCGAATCCGCGACATTCCGGGGCGGATGATCATCGGGAGCGGTCGCGGAACCCCCAACCAGCGTAGCGCCGCAGGCCCGACCGTCTCGACGCACGCTTGCCGCAGGGCTTTGACTGTTTTTGAGCCCGGCGATGCATCGCCGGCGCGGGGATGTCGGTGCCGCGAATGGCAATACGTTCCCGCGCCCGTTCGGGTAAACTCACCGTCATCCGGCGAGCGCGCGGGCCGGCACGGTCCGTCGCGGGACGAGACCCAGCCCGGCAGGTTCGCGCGGCCGATGCGCCCGGCCGTGGGTCGCGCGCCGCGAAGGAACTGCCCCCGCCCCATGACGTCCGAGCAATTCCAACGGGTCAAGACGTTGTACGAC
>DATHXE010000539.1:0-1828 GCA_035459845.1 Tepidisphaeraceae bacterium
CGTGCGCTTTCGCGGCGTCAGCCTGGGCGTGGCGGGCGTGCTGTTCGCCGGGCTCGTGGTGGGCAAGCTCCTGGGCGATCACAAGCTCGACCACGGGGCCGTCGACTTCGCCAAGGAGGCGGGGCTCATCTTGTTTGTGTACACGATCGGGGTGACGGCCGGGCCGGGGTTTTTCGCGTCGCTCCGCCGGCAAGGGATCGGGCTCAACGCGCTGGCCGCGTTGATCATCGTCCTGGGCGTGGTGACGACGATCGCCGTGAGCAAGTTCGGCGGCATCCCGATGAAGGACGCGGTCGGCCTGATGAGCGGGGCGACGACCAACACGCCGAGCCTCGCCGCCGCCAACGAGGCCCTGGCGGCGCGCGGCGTCCCGGCCGAACAGGTCAAGACGGGGGCGGCGTACGCGATCGCCTACCCGTTCGGCATCGTCGGGATCATCCTGGCGATGCTCGGCGTGCGGGCGTTCTTCAAGATCAAACTGGATAAGGAGGCCGAGCGACTCGCGGCCGCCGACCCGCAGCGCAACGGCCTGGTCTCGCTGAACCTGTTGGTGACTAACGTCAACCTGGACGGGCGGGCGATCGAGCGCATCCCGTCGTTCGACGACGGCGACGTGGTCGTGTCGCGGATCTTGCGCGGCGGCGCGTCGGCGACACCCGGCGGCGCCGTCGAAATTGCCAGCCCGCAGACGGTCGTTCACACCGGCGACGTCCTCCTGGTCGTCGGGCCCGAACAGGCGATCGAGGACCTGCGGGTGGTAATCGGCGAGCCGGCCAAGGTCGATTTGCGCACCGTCGCCGGGTCGCCGATCGTGACGCGCAAACTGCTGGTCACCCACCGCGCCGCCCTGGGCCGGACCGTCGACGAGCTGCACCTCCGGCAGCGCCTGGGCGTGACGATCACGCGCGTCCGGCGGACGGAGGTCGAGGTCGCGCCGGGCCCGCAGCTGCGCCTGCAGTTCGGCGACACCGTGACCGCCGTCGGTCCCGAATCGGCGCTCGAACAGGCCGGCAAAGAGCTCGGCAACTCGATCAAGCGGCTGAATCACCCGCAGATCGCGCCGGTGTGCGTGGGGATCTTGGTCGGCATCCTGCTGGGCAGCATCCCGATCGCGCTGCCGGGCATGCCGGCGGCGGTCAAGCTGGGGCTGGCGGGCGGGCCGCTGATCGCCGCCATCGTGCTGTCCCGCCTGGGGCACTTCGGCCCGCTCATCTGGCACCTGCCCGGGTCGGCGTCGATCGTGATGAAGGAGATCGGGATCGTGATGTTCCTGGCGTGCGTCGGCATCGCCAGCGGGGCCAAATTCTTCGACGCCCTGGCGAGCGGCGAAGGCTGGCGGTGGATGGCGTGCGGGGCGCTGATCACGGCCGTGCCGCTCGCGGTCGTCGCCGTCATCGCCCGCGCGGGGATGAAGATGAACTACATGACCCTGTGCGGCCTGCTCGCGGGCAGCATGACGGACCCGCCGGCGCTGGCGTTCGCGGGACAGGCGACGCAGAGCGACGCGCCGAGCATCGCGTATGCTGCGGTGTACCCGCTGACGATGGTGCTGCGGGTGGTCGCGGCGCAGGTGCTCGTGCTGACGATGGTGTGACGCACGCGCCACGCTTCGCTCGAATCAACGAAGAACCCACGGTGCAAGCACCGTGGGCTTTCGATCGCGTCCGAGTTGTCGCGCCACGAGTGCCTTACTTCTTCACCTGCCCGAACATCCACTTCCACAACTCCGCGTCCGCGTACGCCTTGTCCCACGAGTTGTGCCCGACGCCCGGGTATTCGGTGTACTTCACGTCGCTCCCGGCCTTCTTGAGCGCGTCGACCATGTTCC
>DATHXE010000540.1:0-10832 GCA_035459845.1 Tepidisphaeraceae bacterium
AAGCGGCGTGCGTTCCTCTCGGGAACGCACGCCGCGGAGTTCACACGTTGGTAACCAGTGCCTACACGCTCACCGAATCGAAAATCCCCTTGTTCGTCGGCACCTTCTTCATCAACTCCAGCAGCGACTTCATCCCCTGCACCGGGTTCATGTTCAGCACGTGCCGACGGATGTTCCGGCTCGCCGCCAGCGCCCGCGCGTCCATCAGCTTCTCTTCCTTCCGCGTCCCGCTCTGCAGGATGTTGATCGCCGGGAAGATGCGCATGTTCGACAGGCCGCGGTCGAGCGTCAGTTCCATGTTGCCGGTGCCCTTGAACTCCTCGAAGATGATCTGGTCCATCCGGCTGCCCGTGTCGATCAGGCACGTCGCGATGATCGTCAGGCTCCCGCCGTTTTCGATCTTGCGGGCGGCGCCGAACAGCTTCTTGGGGACTTCCAAAGCGCGGTTGTCGAGGCCGCCGGACATCGTCCGCCCGCCCTGCACGCCGCCGGCGTTGAAGGCGCGGCCCAGGCGCGTCAGCGAGTCGAGCAGGACGACCACGTCCTTGCCGTACTCGACGCGCCGCTTGGCCCGCTCGATCACGAGCTGCGCCAGGTCCAGGTGCATCTCGATGTCGTTGTCGTTGCTCGACGCGTAGACGACGCCGGGGATGTTCCGGCGCATGTCCGTCACTTCTTCCGGCCGCTCGTCCACCAGCAGGAGCATCAACTCCGCCTCGGGGTGATTCTTGTGGATCCCCTTGGCCATGTTCTGGAGGAGGATCGTCTTGCCCGCCCGCGGCGGCGCCACGATCAGCCCGCGCTGGCCGAAGCCGATCGGCGTGAGCATGTCGATCACGCGGGTCGTGTACTCTTCGGGGTCGTGCTCGAGCTTGAGCATCGGGTACGGGTCGACCGGGGTCGAGTCGTAGATGCTCGGGCGGTCCAGGTAGTCCTCGACCGGCAGGCCCTCAATCTCGAGCAGGCGCGTCAGGTGATTGCCCTTGTAGCTGCCCTTGAGCACCAGGCCCGGCCGGAGGCGCAGGTCGCGGATCATCTGCCGGCTGACGAAGATCCCGCCGCCGACCTGCCGGAGCGGGTGCTTGAGGTCGCGCAGCTGGCCGTCGCCGCGCTCCTCCTTCATCTGGAGGATGCCCTCGATGACGTTGACGGGCGCGCCGCCCCCGCCGCCGCCCCCCTGCTGTTGTTGCGGTTGAACCGGACCTCGCGCGGGTGCCGGGTTGGGCGCCATGACGGCCGCCGCCTGACCGCGTCCGACGCCGCCAAAGCCCCCGCCGTTGCCGTAGGAGGGCGCGTCGTACCGCCCGCCGCGCTGCTGCCCCCCGCGCGGGTGACCACCGCCACCGCCGCCACCGGCGTAGCCGCCACCCATCGCCCCGTCATCCCCCCGCCCCGACTTGCGTCGTCGCCGTGCCATCGAATCCGTCCTTCAGTCGTAAACCTCGGAGCCGACCGCATCAGCGGTCAGTCGCCGTAAGAAATGAAATCCCCGTGTCGAACACAGTTCGCACTGTGCCCATACCCCCCAAAGGTCGGCGTCAGCGGCGTGCGATCACGCCGGGTCTGCCACCGCACCTCGCGCTCCCCTTCGGGCGGCGCTGTCGCTTGCCCTCCGGGTCGCGGCTAAACAAGGTCAATCTGTCCGAAAACCCACCGAATCAAGCCGGAGCCCCAATCAAATGCGACTCGTCCGCCGGCGAATGCGCTGCGCACCCATCCCGTACAATCCCGGTGCCATAGCCGATCGGAGTTCCGCGAATGCCCGTCAGTCAGATGCCCCGCCGCTCGTCTTGGCCCCCGTGCCGCCAGTAAATACGTCCTGGCCATTCAAACGTTTGCGGGTGTCCAAGATCTTCGTTCGCCGCACCCCGCACCCGGCTTCCGAACCCACGGTTTCACCCGTGAGGAATCCCGAAAGTCAGTGCACGAGCTCGGCGACGTACCCGGACATGCCCCCGCAAGTTCCCATTCAATCATCGGCGATTCGTCCACCCCAGCCCAAGTTCGACAGGCTTTTGTGGACGGATGGCACCCCTCTGTTAGGATAAGCCGATCATATCAGAGTTTTATACGGAGTCAAAAGATGAGCGTTCTGACCAAATTGCAGGAAGACATGAAGATCGCGCTGAAGGCCGGCGAAAAGGACCGCCTGCAGGTCATCCGGATGCTCCTGAGCGACGTCAAGAACATCGACCTGGCCCCCAAGAAGATCACCGAGGAGGAGGCCGTCGCCGCCTACGCCAAGAAGCTCAAAAAGAGCGCCGAGGAGTACGAAAAGATCGGCCGCCAAGCCGAGGTCGACAAGCTCAAGAGCGAGCTCGCGATCGTCGAGTCGTACCTCCCGAAAAAGGCATCACCTGAGGAAACGGGCAAACTCGTCGAAGCCTTCCTGGCCACCAACGCGTTCACGGAGAAACAGATGGGCCAGGCCATGGGGATGTTCATGAAGCAGCAGGGGTCGAACATCGACCCGGGGCTGGCGAATGCGGCGATTAAGAAGGGGTTGGCGGGGAAGTGAGCAGCGATCCATCGCCCATGCTCTCGTACGTGTCCGCCAAGCCGCCGGGCGCGCGTTCCAAGTGGACCGCGAGCCGAATCGCACTGGTTTTGCACGCCGGCGTGATGTTGGTCGTGCTTGCTTGGATGCTGATCGGCATAGCCCGCGAATTACCTGGCCAACGCATCTACGGCAGGAGCATCCTGCTTGCCGCCGCGCTCATCATCTCGGCGATCTTCTCGCTATTTCTGGGGTTTCAGGCGTGGGCGATCTTTGACGCCCGACAGGCACCGGGGTGGGTTCTGGTCGGGCTGTACGCGGCGGGACTCGTCCTCTGTACGCACTGGCTTTGGACCGTTCTGCCTGAGTACCTCAACGAGCCGGACCAAGAGGCGCGGCCGGACATCGCGATTCCGATCGTTTGGGCGCTGCTCAGCGGCGCGGGGCTGACCGTCGTGACATGGCGATTGGTCGTGTTGAGGCGAATGCGATGGGGCGAGGACCGACGGGCTTCCAAGCCATGAGTTGCAGTGGCGCCGTTGGACGCGCTCCGCAAGCGGAGCGGCTAAAAGGGGTTTCCCCTCGGGGGCGGGCTCTCTTTACACCGCCCCCCCCGCGCATAGACTCAATCCCTCACAATCAACCCATCGCGGCCAACGGGGGCCCGTGTGCCCCCGTCACCCCACCGAACTGGCTACGGTTGCAGTCCGGCGGGGGGTCCGTCCGATAACCACAGGAAGCAGCACATGAGCACCAATATCGACTTCATCCAGGCTCGTCAGATCCTCGACTCGCGCGGGAACCCGACCGTCGAGGTCGACGTCATCCTCGAGGACGGCACCCTCGGCCGCGCCGCCGTCCCGTCCGGCGCCTCCACCGGCGAGAACGAGGCCGTCGAGCTCCGCGACGACGACAAGAAGGTCTACCTCGGCAAGGGCACGCTCAAGGCCGTCGACAACGTCAACTCCAAGGTCGCCCCCGAGATCATCGGCCTCGACGCCCGCGACCAGGAGCACATCGACCGCCTGATGATCGACCTCGACGGCACCCCGAACAAGGCCAAGCTCGGCGCCAACGCGATGCTCGGCGTCTCCATGGCCGTCGCCAAGGCCGCCGCCATCGCCAGCGGCCTGCCCCTCTACCGCTACCTGGGCGGGAGCGCGGCCCGCACGCTGCCGGTGCCGATGCTGAACATCCTCAACGGCGGCAAGCACGCCGACAACACCGTCGACTTCCAGGAGTTCATGATCCAGCCGTGGGGCTTCTCGAACTTCTCCGACGCCATGCGCGCCGGCGTCGAGATCTACCACGCCCTCAAGGGCGTGCTGAAGAAGAAGGGCCTCTCGACCGCCGTCGGCGACGAGGGCGGGTTCGCCCCCGACCTCAAGGCCAACGAGGACGCGCTCAAGGTCATCGAAGAAGCCGTCGACAAGGCCGGCTACAAGTGGGGCGAGCAGATCTTCGTCGCGCTGGACCCGGCCATGTCCGAGCTCTGGAACGAGGGCGAAAAGCTCGGCAAGAAGGGCTACTGCTTCTTCAAGTCCAACCCCAAGGAAGTCCTCTCGTCCGACGACGTGATCGGCATCTGGACCGACTGGATCAAGAAGTACCCGATCCGCTCGATCGAGGACGGCCTCGCGGAGAACGACTGGGAAGGCTGGAAGAAGTTCACCGACGCGGTCGGCGACAAGGTGCAGCTCGTCGGCGACGATTTGTTCGTCACGAACGTTAAGTTCCTCGAGAAGGGCATCCAGACCAAGACCGCCAACAGCATCCTCGTGAAGGTCAACCAGATCGGCACGCTGAGCGAGACGTTCGCGGCGGTCGGGCTGGCGATGCGGAACGGGTACAGCGCCGTGCTGAGCCACCGCTCGGGCGAGACCGAGGACGCGACGATCGCCGACATCGCCGTCGCGACCAACTGCGGCCAGATCAAGACCGGCGCCCCGGCCCGCTCGGACCGCGTCGCCAAGTACAACCAGCTCTTCCGCATCGAAGAACAGCTCGGCGACCGCGCCGAGTACGGCGCGAAGTTCTGGGCCAAGTAACGCACCTCGCGTTGCCCTGCGCACGGATGCACAACGGCACGCGGGCGGGCACATCGGTGTCCGCCGCCTGATGGAGATTGCATGTCGCACGGACGCGACAACGACGACGCAGTAGAATCGATCGACCCCGGGGCGCCCGCGACCGAACTCGCGGGTGCCCCCGAGGTCGCGTCGACCGACGCCGCCAACCCGGGGGGCCCTGCCATGGCGGTCGAGCTCCGACCCGACCCGACACAGCCCGCGAAAGTCCCCGGCGGCGCGTTCGCCAGCGCCACGGCCCAGCCCGCGCGCACGCGCGGCATCGCCGACCTCAAAGGCGCCCCCGCGATCCGCGCGACCGACGCCGATCACGCGTTCGAAAAGTCCCTGCCGACCAAGCCCGTCGCGACGTGCGCCACGGAATCGGCGGTTCGCTCCGCGCCTGCCGCGGGCGCGACTCCCGCGTCTCCCTTCGATGACGTCGAGCCCGAGGAGGATGAGGAGTTTGTCGAGGAAGACGTCACGAACGCCGCGGACCCGTGGGGGGCGCAGGACCTCCGTGAGGTAAAGCCGAAGGCGGCGCCTGTTGTGATGCCGCAGACCGAGTCGGTCGAAGCGAACCCAGGGAGCAAGCTCCCTGGGCTTTCGGCGGAACGACTCGCTCGCACGGAAGTTGAACCCGCCGACGCCCCGTCCGATGAAACCGAGTTCTCCGACGAGTCCGAAGAATACGACGACGCCGAAGCCGCCCCCGCATCGCGTCGGCGCGGGGGGGGCGTGCTGACGATCCCGCTGATCTGCGTCGGCATCGCGATCATCGCGTGCGTCACGCTCCTGCCGCTGGCCGACGACAACCGGCACGTCGCGTGGGAGCGGGAGAAGCTGCGGGCGGACCTGTCGCATCTCAAGGAGCAGGTGCGCGTGAACGACGAGTTCCTGCAGCGCGTCGCCGACGACCCGACGCTCGCCGAGCGGCTGGCGCAGCGGCAGATGCGCTACCTCCGCGAGGGCACGCGCGTCCTCCCCCTGCGCGGCATGGGCAAGGTCGAGATGAGCCCGTTCCACCTCGTTAGCGTCCCCCCACCCGCGCCGATCCCCGAGTACCAACCCCTGGGCGGCGCGCTCGCGACGATCGTCCGCACGCCCAGAGGGCAGCTCTACTCGACGGGGGCGGCACTGCTGCTGATCGCGGCGGGGCTGGTATTGGGATACGTGCCGGTGCGGGCGAAGGGTGACGAAGATTGAGCACCGGATTGCGATTCAAGCAGTAACGATTAACGACTAATGCTTAAGGGGCCCCGGGGATGTTTACGCATCAATCGTTAATCGTTACCTCCCTATACCCCACACCCCATCCCCTATACCCTCCTCCCATGCGCGCGCTCGCCATCGAAACCTCCGGTCGCCAAGGCTCCGTCGCGACCGTCGACGCCGGCCGGGTCCTCGCCGAGGAAACCTTCGACCACGGCCTGCGCCACGCCGCGGGCATCATCGCGATCGTCGACCGCCTGACCCGCGCCGCCGGGTGGGCCCCCGCCGACCTCGCCGAACTCTACGTTTCCGCCGGCCCCGGCTCGTTCACCGGCCTCCGCGTCGGCGTGACCGTCGCCAAAACGCTCGCCCTCGCCTTGGGCGTCAAACTCGTCGCCGTCCCCACTGTCGACGTCTTGGCCCGCAACGCCCCCGCCGGCTGGCAGAACCTCGTGATCGTCCTCGACGCCAAGCGCGACCAGATCTTCACCGCGACGTTCGCCAACCGTGCCGGCCAACCAACCCAGACTGAGCCCGCCCGCCTCGACGCGCTCGCCGCGATCCTCGCCCGCACCCCGCGCCCGGTGCACCTGCTAGGCGAAGGCATCCCCTACCACCGCAAGTTCATCCCGGACTCCCCCGACGTGGTCGTGACGCCCGAAGACACCTGGCGCCCCCGCGCCGCCGCCGTGGCCGAGATCGGCCACGCGATGGCCCGGGCGGCCCAGTTCACCGACGCGGACCGCCTAACGCCGATCTACATCCGTTTGCCCGAAGCGGAGGAGAAGTGGGAGGCCGCGCGGGCGGCCGAAAAGTAGGCACGCGCGTGCTATGATGGGGGCATGACCGTGAACCTGACGACGCCGGAACTCGTGCAGTTCGTGAAGGAGCAGGTGGACGCCGGACGCTACCCGGACGCCGACGCGGTGATTGAAGCGGCGGTGGAGCAGATGATGTGGGATGCGCGACAAGCGGGGGCCGTGCTCACGGACGAAGACGTAGCCGCGATCAACGAATCCGATGCCCAAATCGACCGGGGCGAGTGCCTGACGCTGGACGAAGTGGAAGCCCAGTTTCGGGAGCGATTCAAAGGGCGGTGAATCGAGAACGCGGATCAAGAAAGCCGCTGTCGCCGCCGCTTCTCAGGCCGCCCCCTCGGCTTGCCGATGAGGACGGTAGGCCGGGCCATCCCCCGTCCGCAGCATTTCTCGTACTGCCCACCACCCGTGGTCCGCACCTCGCGCATCTCCGCCGACCCGCTCGACATCCTGCGCCACTACGCGCTGGGCGACCTGATCGGGTACCGCGGCGACGAGCTTACCCCGACCGTCTGGCAGCGCGAGGAGCACCGCGGCGTCCACCTGCTGGGCGACGTCCGCATCCCCAGGTCGCAGCGGCGGTACGTCTTCCACCCGAAGTTCGAGATCCGCTACGACACCGCGTTCGAGGCGGTCGTCCGCGCGTGCGCGAGCCGCCGCACCGGAAGGTCGTGGGTCACGCCGGCGCTCGTCGACGGGTACGTCGCTTTGCACCGCATGGGATTCGCCCACTCGTTCGAGGCGTGGTGCGACGGCCAACTCGCGGGCGGGTGTTTCGGCGTGCAGATCGGGTCGTACATCTCCGTCGACTCGATGTTCTACGCCGTCAGCAACGCGTCGAAGGCGGCGTACGGACAGGCCCTCGTGCGGCTCAAGGAGCGCGGGTTCACGCTGGTCGACTCCAACCCCGTCAGCGACGAGTCCCGCAACTACGGCGAAGAGTGGGTGCCGCAGTGGCGGTACGAGGAACTGCTCGCGGCGGCGATCGACGGCCACGCGACGCTCGCCGACCACATCCCGTGCCCCGCGCTCCCGGACAAGGTCCGCGGGGGGCTCCCGCTCGCGCGGTTCGTCCGGAAAGTCGCGGTGAAGGTGCAGCGGTACGTGGGGTTCGACAAGATGTGATTCGCGGTACGCGTGGGGGGCATCATGGGCGGCGAAGCTCGTTATCATGCGGGGATGCGAACCCTCACTGCCCTGCTCGCACTGCTCCTCGGGCTCCCGGTCTGTGCTCAACCGGTGCGATCGCCGAACGTCGTCATCATCTTCTGCGACGATATGGGGTACGCGGACGTCTCGTGCTACGGGGGCAAGGGTGCGGCGACGCCGAACATCGACAAACTCGCCGCCGAGGGCGTGCGGTTCACGGACTTCTACGTGTCGCAGGCCGTCTGTTCCGCATCGCGGGCGGCGCTGCTGACCGGGTGCTACAACCTGCGCGTCGGGATCGGCGGCGCGCTATCGCCGCAATCGAAGATCGGGCTCAACCCGGCCGAGATGAACCTCGCGAAGCTGTTCAAGGGCAAGGGCTACGCGACCGGCATCTTCGGCAAATGGCACCTCGGGTCGGCGCCGAACCTTTTGCCCGAGAAGCAGGGGTTCGACGAGTTCTGCGGCGTGCCCTACTCACACGACATGTGGCCGCGGCACCCGGTCAACCCGAAGGCGTACCCGGACCTGCCGCTCTACGCGCACGGCAAGGTCGTGGCGACCAACCCGGAGCCGGACACGCTCACCCGCTTTTACCACGATCACGCAATTGCCTTCATCGAGAAGAACAAGGACAGGCCGTTCTTCCTGTACCTGCCGCACAGCCTGCCGCACGTCCCGCTCGGGGCCGGGCCGGACTTCAAGGGCAAATCCGGCCACGGCCTGTACGGCGACGTGATGACCGAGATCGACTGGTCGGTCGGGCAGGTGATGGCGACGCTGAAGAAGCACGGGCTCGACGAGAACACGCTGGTGATGTTCTCGTCGGACAACGGCCCGTGGATGACGTACGGCGACCACGCGGGCTCGGCGGGCCCTCTGCGCGAGGCGAAGGGGACGAGCTTCGACGGCGGCGTGCGCGTGCCGGCGATCTTCCGCTGGCCGGGCAAGATCGCGGCGGGCAAGATGTGCGCCGAGCCGTCGATGACGATCGACGTGCTCCCGACGCTGGCGCACCTGCTCGGCGCAGAACTGCCGAAGGACCGGAAGATCGACGGCGTGAACATGTGGAGCATCCTAGCCGCGGGCCAGCGGCCTGCGGACGCGCCACGACTGCATGAGGCGCTGTTCATCTACTGGGGCGAGCGCCTGGACGCCGTGCGGTCGGGCAAATGGAAGCTGCATTTCGCGCACGACTACCGCATGACGCCCGCCGTTCGCGCGACGGGCGGGAAGCCGCAGCCGGACCGCAAGGGGAAGATCGAGCGCTCGCTGTTCGACATGGACGCGGACGCGGCGGAGTCGACGGACGTATCGGCGAAACACCCGGAGGTCGTCGCGCGGTTGCAGGGCCTGGCGGACGCGATGCGGACGGACCTGGGCGATTCGGCGACGGGCGTGAAGGGGAGCGGGCGGCGGGAGCCGGGGCGGGCGGAGTAGTTGCGGGCCATCGCACCGTCGTTTGGCGAGAGCGACAACCGCGGCACCGAAGAACGGTAACCCAGGGCGTGATGATCATGCGCAACCTTGTCGTGTCGATCGCTCTCGTCGCATACGCGCTCGTGGCCGACGCCGCGCCGGAGATTCGTGTGGCGACCGGCGGCAAGGCGCTCCTGCCGGTCGTGACCGCGGCCGGCGCATCGGCGCGGACGAGGGACGCCGCCGAGTCGTTGGCCGACTACCTCTCGCGCATCAGCGGCGCGAAGTTCGAGTTGACGACGGGCGACGGCTCGTCCGGGATCGCCGTCGGTCTCGCGTCGGACTTCCCGGCGCTCGGGCTCGATAAGGAGTTGTCCGCCGAGGGGCCCGCGCGACTCGAGCAGTATCTGCTGCGATCACACGACAAGGGCCTCTACGCGATCGGCGCGACCGAACTCGCCGTCGAACACGCCGCTTGGGATTTGCTCTACCACCTCGGCTATCGCCAGTTCTTCCCCGGCGAAGTCTGGGAGCACGTGCCAACCGGGCCCGACCTGCGGATCGCCGTCGACGCGAACGAGAAGCCTGCCTACTTCGTCCGCCGCATCTGGTACGGGTTCGGGGCGTGGGACTTCAACGCCAAGGCGCAGGCGGACTGGCAGGCGCGGAACCGGGCGGCGTCGGCGTTCAAGCTGAACACGGGGCACGCGTACGACGGGATCCTCCGCCAGTACAAGGCCGAGTTCGACGCGCACCCGGAGTACCACGCCCTGGTCAAGGGCGAGCGCACGGGGTCGAAGATGTGCGCGGGCAACCCGGGCGTGCGGGCGCTGGCGGTGCGGTACGCCAAGGACTACTTCGCCAAGAACCCGGACGCCGACTCGGTCTCGATCGACCCGTCCGACGGCGGCGGGTGGTGCGAGTGCGAGGCGTGCAGGGCGATCGGCTCGCCTTCCGACCGGGCGCTGACGCTGGCGAACGAGATCTCGGCGTGGCTCGAGGCGGACAAGCCGGGCAAGTACGTCGCGCTGTACGCGTACAACCAGCACGCCCCGCCGCCGAGCATCAAGGCCCGGCCGCGCGTGATCGTCAACGCGGCCACGGCGTTCCTGAAGGGCATCACGGTCGACCACGTCATCGACGGGTGGACGAAACAAGGAGTCACGCAGTTCGGCATCCGCGAGTATTACGGCGTCAACACGTGGGACCGCGACCTGCCCGGCCGTTCGCGAGGGTCGAACCTCGCGTACTTGACGCGGACGATCCCGACGTTCGCGGCGCGCGGGGCGCGGTTCATGTCGGCCGAGTCGAGCGACTCGTGGGCCCCGAACGGGTTGGGGTTTTATCTCGCGAACCGCATGCTTTGGGGCCCGGGCGAGGCGAAGCGCATCGACGCGCTGAAGGCGGACTTCTTCGACAAGGCCTTCGGCCCCGCGCGGCCGGCGATGGAGAAGTTCTACGTCCTGCTCGACGGCAGTCGTCCCCCCCTGCTTTCATCCGACCTGGTCGGCCGGATGTACCGGCTGCTGGATGATGCCGGCAAGCTCGCGGGTGGCGACGCGAAGGTCCGCGCGCGGCTCGGTCAACTGCTGCTTTACACGAGGTACGTCGAGCTCTTCCGCGACTACTCGGCGGCCGGCGGCAAGGAGCGGCAGGCGGCGTTCGAGAAGG
>DATHXE010000541.1:0-6298 GCA_035459845.1 Tepidisphaeraceae bacterium
CCGGGCCCCTGCTATTTCTCGGGAATCAGGAGCGTGGCCGGGTCCACGGCGAGCGCGCGTGCAAGTCGATCGAGCGTATCGAGGGTCAGATTCGTCTCGCCCCGCTCGATAGCACCTACATACGTCCGGTGCAGCCTCGCCCTCGCAGCAAAGTCCTCTTGGGACCATTCGCGCTGCCGGCGGAGCCGGCGAACCGCGCGAGCGACGGTCTGGTTAGACGACTTCCCTTGCACGTCGCGTAACGTCGCGACATGATGCCTAGACATCGACAGTCCAAACCTAGCATTTGTCTGGATTCGGCGACGGCTCCCGCCGCTGCTAGTGCCATGGAAACTCGCGATTTGGTCGGAATGCTTCGACGCATCCCAGACGCTCGGTCTGCGTCGGCGGGCCTGCGACCATCATCAACCCTGAACGAGGACCGGCATGACGACGTTTTGTGGACGTGGACTCATTCGCCGTATGGTGTGGTGCGTGAGGGCGTTCTTGCCCGTGATCGCTCCGCTGGCCTCGGTGTCGTGCGACGATCCCGCTCCTACCAGAACGGTAGAGGCAGGTACTCGGGCAGCGGACAAACGTCCGACGCCGAAAGCGCAACTCGAGGCATGGCGCATCATGCGCATTGTGAAACCACTCGCGGACGACCTGTACCTCATGGGACGCCACCCATGGAAACCTGCCGAGGTGATGGCGAGGCTCGAAAAGAACAAGGATTTTCTAAAGCTTGGCCAAGCGGATCGTGAGCGATACCCGTACTTCTCCTCGGTGGACGAAGCATTGAAGCTGTATCGCGAGTCAATGTTCGCGAGTGACCAGGCAGAGCGCTTTCGGGAAGACACGTACGTCCTGTCTGCGGACCGTAGGCTGAACGCTGCGCGATATAAGGCCTTGGACAATCTAAACGCCACCGCTGCCGACCTGCATGTTCGTGCCGCAAAAGCAGGTGACCCGTTTGTCTCTGCGTACCGGCAACTCCGTGAGAGTTGGGGTGAGCCACCGGCGACGGACGCGCCAACGGATGCGCCAACGGGGCGATAGCGATCCGTCGATCGTTTCGGACAACTTCGGCCGTCCTGACGGATCTTCTCGTTCCGACCTCTTCCGTTTTAGAGATGCTTGAACTTCACGGCAACAGCAACATCGTCGTGTGCCAACCCGCGTTTCGCCGACAAATTTTTGTAAGCCGTGAGTCCTTCGCACTCCTACTGTCATGGACGGCGCCTGCCGATTCGATTGAGCCGCCGTTCCATGATGCGCATCAACTCGCTCGGCTTTCGTTGCAGGGCCTCAGCGAGCTTCGAGATGTTAAGCAATGCCAAGTTCCGCTGCCCTCGCTCCACATCACCCACATACGTCCGGTGAATGCCGGCTGCCTCTGCGAGCGCTTCCTGCGAGATGCCCAAAGACGTTCGCAGCTCTCGCACAGCCTCGCCGAATGCCGCCAGAGTCGGCTCCTTTTCCACCATACCCCGACCGTAGCGATTGGACACTATGAGTCTACAGACTATGAGTGGAGATGGATCGAGTCGGGTGGTATGATTGCCCCTCCGGCGAAAGGGTGCCGGAGAGGAGCACCGTATGCACACCGGCGGCACAACCATAAACCTCAGTGTTCGGACTGGCACCGCTGAGAAACTCGACACGTTCTGCGGAACGGGGCGGATCAAGCGGGACGTCATCGGCAGACTGATCGAATTCTTTGTCGTACAGCCAGCATTCGTCCAGCGGGTGATCCTCGGCGAAATCGACGGCCCTATGATTCCAGCCTACGCTGCGGCATTGCGAAATCTGGCTGGGACTCTGGAGTGCGGTGCCGAATCAGCCACGAGCCGATCCGACACACCCAACTCGATCGTTGATTCAGTCGCTCGCAACCATTCGTGAATTGCGATTACGCGACGATCCGGTGTCGGCAGGCATCCTTGGCGAATAGCAGGTTCAGCAGGCGCTATGGCGGCCGACTCGGCACGAACCGTCTTCCAGTGTCCGGCACGCCGTCTCGCTCGCCCTCGGGGCAACCGTGGCGGTGGGCCGCGCGACAGCTAATTGAGTCGGCACCGCCCTGTTTGGCCAATTCGTGGTGCTCACCAGCCACCGACGACGTCACTCTGTTTCCTCCCTTTGCACGGATGTCCGCCCTCCCATGCGGAGTGACCAAGGCTCCCTGGCTTTCGCTGTCCGCAACTGGACGCCGGCGCAAACCTGTTTTCGGCCTGGGCACTGATCCGAGCGGAAACAGACAGCACACCCGACTCACCGTGCGAAGGGTGAGCGCGCCCACATACCGCCAAGGTGCCCATCGGAACAACCGTGGGGACGCCAAACGCTGCGTCATTCGACCCCCATCGGCCCGGCTGGGAAACGACAACCGGAACACTCCTTCGGCGCTCCGATCGTTCTATCTTGCGTCCGTCGTGCAAACGCCGGCAGACGGTTGCCAGCGCACGGCGGCAATCAGCAGGAGGCCGAAATTGGTCAAGTCAGTCGAATCACCCCTTTTCACCCAGGACGAAGCCGCAGCCTACCTCCGCCGGAGCGTCCGCGGTCTGTACGACCTCCGCAAGGCGGGCAAGATCCGCTTCGTCCAGGACGGCGGGAAGATCAAGTACACCCAATCCGGTTTGGACGACTTCATCGCGGCGAACGAGAAGATGGCGGCGAACGCGCCCACGGCCTGATACATTCTGACAAGGAACAGGAGCTACCATGGCGAGCATCACGGATGACGGCAAGCAACTGAAGCGGCTGCACTTCTTCGACCTGACCGGCGTTCGCCGCGCGGTCAGACTCGGGAAGAAGACGGACAAGCAAGCGGAGTCGATCAAGACGAAGGTCGAGACGATCATCGGCGACCTGATCGCAGGCCGGCCGCACGACGACGAGGTCTCGCGCTGGATGCGCGACCTGGACCCGGTCCTGCGCAAACGACTGGCGAAGGTCGGACTGCTGGCCGGCGTCGGCATGGCGCGGGTCACCCTCAAGACGCTGTTCGAGAAGTTCTTCAACACGTCGACCGTGAAGTCGGGAACGGCCACGACCTATCGCCAGGCGAGCACGCACCTGGCCGAGCACTTCGGCGCCAGTCGCGAGGTGCGGTCGGTGACCAACCTCGACGCCGACGAGTGGCGCCAGGCGATGAAGAAGCAGAACTTGGCCGAGGCCACGATCAGCAAGCGGGTGAAGGTCGCGCGGCAAATCTGGAAGAAGGCGATCCGCTGGAAGATGGCCGCCGAGAACCCGTTCGCCGAGGTGAAGGCTGGAAGCCAGAAGAACAAGAAGCGGGCGTACTTCGTCTCCCGCGACGACGCCCAGAAGGTGCTCGACGCGTGCCCGGACGCCCAGTGGCGGCTGATCTTCGCGCTCTCGCGGTTCGGCGGGATGCGGTGCCCGTCGGAGCACGTCGAGCTGAAGTGGCAGCACATTGACTGGGAGCGAGGAAGAATCCTGATTCATTCCGAGAAGACGGAGCACTTGGAGGACGGCGAGACCCGCTGGTGCCCTCTGTTCCCTGAACTGCGGCCGTACCTGCTGGATGCTTTCGAGCAGGCGGAGCCGGGGACCGAATACGTGATTACCCGCTACCGGCGCCGGGACACGAACATGCGCACCCAACTCTTGCGGATCATCGCCCGGGCCGGGCTGACGCCGTGGCCGCGGCTGTTCCACAACCTGCGGGCGACGCGCGAGACCGAGTTGTGCGAGGACTTCCCCGCCCATGTCGTCTGCGCCTGGATCGGCAACTCTGAGGACGTGGCGTTCGACCACTATCTCCAGGTGACCGACGCCCACTTCGAGAAGGCGGCGCGCGGGGAGAGTAAAGCGGCGCAAAAAGCGGCGCAGCAACCGGCGGAAGGGGTGGGAAGTCGTGAGCAGAAGCCGGAGGGCGAAAACAAGAATCCCCCGGCGTTACCGGGGGATTCTCGCTCCTGCCGAAGTTCGCAGGATGTTAAGGTGACCCCAGCGGGATTCGAACCCGCGTCGCCGCCGTGAAAGGGCGGTGTCCTGGGCCTCTAGACGATGGGGCCGCGTATGTCGGCTCAAACCGCAAGGCGCTCGCCGCCAGGACGTGGCGAGAGGCGGACAATATGCAGAATCCGCCGGGCGCGTCAACCGCTGGGACGTCCGCCCTCCCGCTCAGACGTCGAGAGCGCGCGCGACCTGACGGCTCGGACCGGAGCGACCGCCCCCGATCCGTGAGGCTTGGCCACTTCAGTGGCCGAGTCCCCGGTGCCGTTCACGCGCCCAGCGCGTGTCCACGCTCGACCAGCGGGAATTTCACACGTCCGCCCGACAGCGCCGCCCGCCAGATCGCGTGCTGGATCTCGACGGCCTTGGCGGCGTTGCGGCCCGAGCAGATTGGCTCGCGGTTCTCGCGGATCGCGGCGAGCCAATCGTCGACGAACCGCGCGTTGGCGAGCAGCGTGCTACGGTCGGCGGGCTTCGCGTTCGCGCTCGGGTCGTCGGCGAGCGGCTTCCATTGCTCGCTCCGGCCGGCGTCGTCCCACTTGGTCGCGGTGCGGTGCATGACGCGCGGCCAAATGTCGTTGAGGATGCGGGCGGCGCCCTTGGATCCGATCAGCTCGATCCCCCACCAGCCGCTGTACTCGTTGAGCCGCTGGCGGCTGGTGAACGTGCCAAACACGCCCTTGTCGAACGCGATCTGCGCGTCGATCTCGTCGCCGAGAATCGGACCGAGGTCTTCGCCGGCGGATTTGACGTCGGCAATCGTCGCCTCCGTGCCGGCCTTGTTCAGGACGCGGGCGGTGCACCACTGCGGGTCGCCGGCGAACATCCGCATCAAATCGAACAAATGGATGCCCAGGACGGTGAGGTCTTCGCCGCCCGCCCGCTTGTCCTGCTTGCCCCAGGCGCGGAGCTCGACGAGGTCGCCGATCAGGCCGTCGTCGACGCGCTTCTTGAGATGGACGATGGCCGGCGCCAGGCGCATCTGGTGGGCGACGGCGATCTTCAACCCGCGCTGGTCGGACAGCGCGAGGACGGCGTCGCCGTCGGCGGGCGAGCGGACGAACGGCTTTTCGCTGACCACGTGCGCGCCGGCACCCAGCGCGGCCAGCAGCATGTCGCGGCGCATCGGCGTCGTCCGCGGGGCGACGCTGACGAGCTGTGGCTTTTCCTTCTCGAGCATCTCGCGGAAGTCGGCGTACGCGCGGGCGGCCTTGGTCCTGGCCTGCGCCTTGGCGCGCCCGGCGTCGACCGGGTCCGCGACGGCGACGACTTCGATCCCCGGGCGGTCGGCGAAGACGACGTCCATCCCGTGGCCGTAGTCGCCCTTGCCGGTGTGGCCGATCACGGCGGCGCGGTAGGTGGGCACGTCGGCGGCGCGGACGAAGCGGGGCAGGACGAACGCGGCGGCAGCGGCGGCGAGGACGTCGCGGCGGGTGGGGAACATCGCGGGATCTCCGGTGGAGGGTGCCGCACGATGGTACTCGATCCGAGCGGGTGCGCGCACGCGCGCGAGGGGATCCGGCCCGTCGCCTTTGGCTCCGGATTCGGCGTGGAAGGGTCGTTGCGGATTGTCAGTCTTTTCGCGCGTCGGTCTGCGTGGGAACGCCGGAGGCGGCGCCGCCGGTGCGGCTTGCGGGGTTGGGGTTACCGGCGCCGGTCTCGCCCATGTGGGGAACGCGGGCGGACGGCGGACAGGACTCGCCCTCGTCGTCGGCGGGGGTGGGGTCGGGGTTACGCTTCTCGTTTTCGTCGTCGGGCATGAAGGCCTCCGGTTGGAATACGAAGGTCAGCAAGGCGTGGGCCATCGCGAGGCGAATTGACCCCTTGCATCGGGTGCCATGGCCACGCGCCTGAATGCACCCAATACGCGAGGCGTTCCTCGCGTGGCCATGCCGATTCGCGGAACGGCATGGCCACGCGACCGCGCCGCTCGTGCGCGAGGAGTGTCCGGCGCGTGGCCATGGCACCCAGAATGGGCGGGGTGCCGCACGGTTGTGTACAGGCAGAGGACGACCATCTTCATCGGACGCGCCCCGCAGGCGGGGCGGCTACAAGGGGCTTCCGATGCGGCGACGCGCTCCACAGGTTGTGCCGCGGTCGCGGCCGGTGTAGACGTGGGGGCAAGATGGGAAAGCGACCGCTACATCGTCGGCCCAAGCCGCGCCCCGGACGGGAAGAAGAGTTCGAAGCCCGTCAGGCCGCGAAGGCCACCCCGAAACGCGACGGCCCGAGCCCCGCGGGCGGGCCGGTGCCGCCGCGCGCCGACGGGCCGCGCGGGCCGGCGAAGTTTGGAAAAGTCGGACCGGGCGCGGCCGGGGGCGGCGGGAAGTTC
>DATHXE010000542.1:0-1577 GCA_035459845.1 Tepidisphaeraceae bacterium
GGAAGACCGCCTTGCATAAGCTGACCGACGTTCTTCTGGCCGGGCGATCCCGCGATTCGCGCGACAAGCGCGGCCGTCGCGGGACGGCGGGTTGGGTCTTCCGGGCCGCAATCGGAGGGGAGTACTGCACGTCCGCCGGGCGCAGCCCGTCCGCCCGTGCACAGCACGATCGGCCGCGTAGGCCAATGGTTGGATCGGCCGCCGGGCGATATATTCTCAGGGATACCCGGAACGGTGACGCATGGCGTGGAAAATGCACGATAAAGAGTACGCGAACGTCGTCGCGCTGCCGGACTTCGACCGGTACACGTACATGTGCGCGAAGTTCGGGGACTGGCGTGAGGTTTGGAGCTTGCGCAACGCCGGCGGGTGGGTGCTCGCGGGCGACGACGACGGACGCGAGGGCGTCCCGGTCTGGCCGCACCCGCGGTTCGCCGAGGCGTGCGCGAGCGGGTCCTGGGAGGGCTGCACGCCCGCGCCGATCACGCTCCGCGATTGGATGGGCAAGTGGCTGCCCGGCATGGAGCGGGACAACCGATACGTCGCCGCGTTCGTGCTCCCCGGCGCGGCTAACCCCGGAATTCGGGTCGAACCGGCCAAGCATCGGGAGCACTTGCTCGAGGAACTTGCCAAGTACGGCGAAGACGACGAGGGCGAGGAATAACGCTCTCGCGCCATGCCCGTCCATCGTCCACCGGAACGACCCCGCCGCACGCCCGGCGAGGCCCGCCCGATCTTCCAACCCGGATCCCGGCGTGCGGCGGGGGCGGCCGCCGGTGTTGCGCGTGGCAGTCCTATCTCATGAACCTTCGGCGTCGAAAGGCGCAACGGCGTCCGCGCCGCGCATCCGCATTCGTGGGCGAGTACCCACCCTACGTGTGAACTCCGAGCACCGCGAACGATTGCCCCATCCCAAAACCGCACGACTCGCACGGAGCCCTCCCCTCAGACGCGCCGTCGAACTCCGTCCCGCGACAAGTCGCTGGGCTCCCTCTCTGCTCATCCTTCATCCTTCCTCCTTCATCCTTCGCCCCGCCCTGCCGAGCCCGCTACCCCCGCCGCCCGCCGTTTTTCCCGACCTCACGCCCGTTGGCAAAAACTGCCGGCCCTACTACATTGTGCACCATCCGCGCGGCGGCACCCGCTTCGCTCTCGGCAGCCCACGGACGCCCGACACAACCAGCCCGCTCACACATCCGACTTCCCGGGAAGGCCGCGGCGATGCAGGAACATACCACCAAGAAGATCTACGACCTCCAGTCGATGTTCTACGACGCCACCTTCGGGCGGCTGGTCAAGAAGCGCATCGCCACCGCCATCGGCCACATGAACATCGCGGCGACCGACCGCGTGCTCGACCTGGGCATCGGCACCGGCGCGTCGCTCTCGTTCTACCCCCAGCACGGGCGGATCGTCGGGGTCGATTTGTCGTCCGGCATGCTCGCCCAGTGCCGCAAGAAGATCGCCGCCCGCAACATGGACCACGCGTGGGTCTTCCAGGCCGACGCGATGAAGCTCCCGTTCGGCGACGACACGTTCGACCACGTTTTCATCAGCCACGTGATCAGCGTCGTCTC